>JBBRVA010000595.1:0-5445 GCA_038247295.1 Caldilineales bacterium
CAGGAGCAACCAGTGCCCGTTTCCGGCGCCGATGGCCGTGCGGCAACTGTGCTGGGGCTGGCGGCGTGGAAATCGGTGCGCGAACGCCGGCCGGTGCAGGTGCACGAAGTTGAGGCATGATGTTCAACTATGAAATTTGTCTTGTCGAGAAGTCATCTTGGCGCGCATTGGCGCTTACCCTGTGCGGCAAAACATTGTAGTACCCAGTGATCTGATTGTGGTGGTTTCTGGCACGTTGCCGGAGGTTCACTATGGCATCGATCTGTATAAGGCTGGTTACGCGCCAAAGCTGCTCTTTGTCGGCCATTTCCCAGTGGAGTTGGCGGTGTTGAGCAAAGAGCCATTTGAGTTGGTTGAAAAGCCGTGGGATGTGATTGCCGGCCACAGCGTTACTCTTTGCGTTCTTCGCGTCCTTTGCGGTTAAAAAGAAAAAGGCGTTGTTGTGCATGCACAACAACGCCTTTTTTAGTGCTATTATTTCGTATCTACGCCAAGTAATAAACTTAGCCTTCAACCGCCTGCAACGCTTCGACGACCGGGATCGCTTCCTCATCCAAGATCGTCTGCACCTCGGCGAAGACGGTGGCGACATCTTCCGATTGCACCGTGATGCGTTCGAGGCCCTTGCCGATGATCTGGTCACCGTTTGGCACGAAGACGCGCGCGGAGTCTTGTGGCTTGGTCAAGGCCAATTGGTCCGTTGCCGTCTTGAATTGCGGGAACTCGGTGAAGTAATCCTGCATTTCTTGGCTCTCCAGCGCGCTCTTGCGCACAGGCATGTAACCGGTATTCTTGGCCCAGAAAGTCGTCTGTTCTGGGCTGGAAGCAAAGGCAATATACTTCATCGCCGCCGGGCGGGTTGCTTCCGCCGAGGTCGACAAAATCGCCAGGCCCGCACCACCGGTGCAGCAGCCAAATTGCTCTTTCTTCGGCAAGAAGGCTGTGCCAAAATCAAAGGTGGCATTTGTCTTAACGCCCCCCATCGAACCGGTGGACATCATGGACGCGGCGGTGAATCCACCCACGAAATCGGCGGTGATGTCCTTACTGGGACGTGCCCAGTTGTAGGTGTGGACAGAGTCCTTGTAGAACTGGCCGGCAGCTACCGTCTTTTCGTCGGCCAGGTGCATCGTAAAGTCTGGATCGCTGTAGCTGCCACCAAATTGCCAGGCGACACCTTGGAAGAGCCAGGCGATGTAGCTGGCGCCATCCGGATGGGCAAAGGCCGAGGTCTTCACTTCTGTGCCATCCATCTCCACTAGCTTGGGCGCCCATTCCATAAATTCATCCCAGGTTTCTGGGCCACGATCCGGCAGCCCAGCGGCAGCCCACTTCTCTTTGTTGTAGTAGAAAAGCGGCGTGCTGCGGGCGAAGGGCATCCACCAATGTTGGCCCTGACGCAGCCCTTCATTGATCAGCGAATCTTGGTAATCAGCCAGATCAACATTTTCGGCGGTTAGCAAATCGTCCAGTGGCAAGAGCGTCTGGTTCAAATAAAATTTGAACCACCACACATCGCTCAACAAGGTAAAATCTGGCGCGGTGCCTGCCTGCAAAGCAGCCGTTACCTTCTGCGCGGTCTCTTCGTACGTGCCCTGGAACTGATAATCGAGTGCCACATCTTCCTGGCCTTCATTAAAGCGCTTGACGAGTTCAGTCTCCGTTTCGCTATTTTTGCCCGTAAAGCTGCTCCAGAAGACAGCGGTCACTTTTTCGGTGCTCGGTGCCGCAGCGCTATCGCCACTGGCGGCAGGCGCAGCACCCGGCGCAACAGGGGCACAAGCAGCCAGTGCGATCAACCCCATACCAGCGCCGAAACCTTTTAACATCTGACGGCGGGTCAATTGAACATTTTTCATACTTTTGTTCTCCTTGGATTCGTAATTGGTATAAATTGTATGTCCGTGCTCCCAATGGGCGCACGGTTATCATAAACCCGCTAACCCTTGACGGCGCCAGCAGCGATACCATCGACAATATAACGTTGTGCATACAGAAAGACGAGCACAACCGGCAACACAACAAAGAGCGTCCCGGCCATCACCACACCCCAATCAATCGTGCCTTCTTCCACCAACAGCCAATAGATGCCGATGGGCAAGACGCGCATATCACGGGTGTTAGTCACAATTAAGGGCCACAGAAAATCATTCCATTTAGAAACAATACTCAGGAGCGCAAAAGAGACAATAGCAGGTTTGGCCAACGGCAAGACAATCGCCCAGAGCGTGCGCAGATGGCCAGAACCATCCACGCGCGACGCGTCCAGGATCTCGATTGGCAAGGTGCGGTAATATTGGCGTAAAAGAAAGGTGCCATAGGCGACCGATGCGCCCGGAATGACAATGCCTTGATAGCTATTTACCCACCCTAACCGCGACACCGTAAGAAAGTTGGGTAAAATCGTCACTTGACCCGGCACCATCAACGTCGCCAGCAAAACCAGAAAAAGCCAATCTTTCTTGGGAAAGCGTAAAAAAACAAAGGCATAGGCCGACGTTACGGCGAAAAATATCTCAAAGGTGCTGCCAAAGATCGTGGTAATCAGCGTGTTGATGTAATAACGGCCAAAAGGCGCTGAATTCCAGGCATTGCCAAAGTTAGCCAAGGTCGGTTCAGCCGGAATCCATGTGGGTGGAATACGATAGACTTCTTGCGTATTCTTGAAGGCGCCGATGATCATCCAGTAGACGGGTAGACCGATGATCAACAGACAGAGTAACATACCTACATATCCCAAACCGATTGCGAACCAATTATTACGCTGGCCAGCCCAACGGCTGATAACTTGGGGTTTGGAAATGGTGATTATTTGCATAGAATTTTAGTAATTGGGGAGTAGTAATTGGTAAATAGCGGTGCAGGGTTAGACCTAATTACCACTTACCATTTACGGTTTAGGCATAATTGACATTACGCTCGGTATAGCGCATTTGGACAATTGTAAAAGCTAACATGGCGACAAAAAGCACCACACCGGCTACACCAGCTCGGCCGGCATTAAAGCCGACAAAGCCTTCTTGATACAGATAGTAGATGAGTGTCGTTGTCGCATCGACAGGACCCCCGTCCGTCATCACCTTGATCACATCAAAGGTTTGGAAACCAGCCAGAATGGTGGTGAGGACCAGAAAGAAGATCACCGGCGACAAGCCGGGAATGGTCACTCGGCGAAAACGCGCCCAGGCAGAAGCACCATCGACCAAAGCGGCCTCATACAGTTCACGTGGAATTGCCTGCAAGCCAGCTAGATAAATGACAACAGCATAGCCCACATTCTTCCACACGTAGACAATGATCACCGCGGGCATGGCCCAGTTGGTATCTAAGAGCCAGTTGGGCGAACGCAACCCGACAAAACGAATGAAGATATCCAATAAACCATAGCGCGGATCAAAAATATAGATCCAGACAATGCCAATCGCCGCACCGCTGAGCATCACTGGGCTAAAGACGATGCTGCGCGCGGCGTTGCGCCCTGCCAACGGCTGGTTTAACAACAAGGCAATCAGCAAGCCAAGCGCACAGGTTAGCAGCACAGAAGCAAAGGTGAAGACAACAGTGTTGCTTAAAATCTTAGCAAAACCTGGCGAAGCGAAGAGAAAACGATAATTGCCCAAACCTACCCAAATTTTGACCGGCGCCAGCATATCCCAGCGCACAAAGCTAAGATAGGTATTATAGATCAGCGGCCAATAGGTAAAAAGGCCAAACAGAAAAAGGTTCGGCCCCACCAAGAGCGCAAAAAGCAGCCATTCACGGCGTTCACTGGCCGATGTTTGGCGGCGGCGCGTGTTAATTACTTCACTTTTGGGTAGCGAATTGGATAGTTGCATACTTGTCATGAACGTCAATTAAACACGGTAAGCTTAAACGCTTGGGGAACAGCACGTTAATGTCACGTTAACCGACAGGCAAGGTTTAATTAAACGGGGACAATCAGGCAAGGTAGGTTCTATAAGGTGTAGACTGAGCACTGTTATATATGGCACAAACGAAATCAGTATACTCCTGATATAAGATTGTTTGGAAAATCTGGCACCCTTGCCTAATCGATCCAAATTGCTTGCGTGTTAATGGGTTAGAAGGTTATACTAGTATAGCATACGGTCATTAACCTGACAAGACCTTTTGCCACTAAAAATAATAAAAGCAATCTAGTTCAGGTTTATTGATTCATGAGCCAAGCAATACCGATTGAGGAGAAAAGATATCATGGCCGACAATTTGACGTACGAAAATATTCAGACCTACCTCACCCAACTTGTGCCGTCACGCCCGACTGAGTTGCAGACCATGGAAGCGTATGCTCAAGAACATCGTTTCCCGATCATCGGGCCGGTGGCGGGGCAACTCTGTTATCAAGTGGCACGGATGATTGGCGCGCGCAGCATCTTTGAGCTTGGCTCCGGCTATGGTTATTCGACGGCCTGGTTCGCCAAGGCGGCGCAAGAGAATGGTGGCGGGGTGGTGCATCATGTGGTGTGGGATGAGCAGTTGTCGCAAATGGCGCGTCAACATCTGGCGGCGTTGGGCTACGGGGAGATGATTCGCTACCATGTCGCCGAGGCGGTCCAAACCTTACGCCAGACAGATGGGCCGTTCGACCTCATCTTTAACGATATTGATAAAGAGGGCTACCCGGCTTCCCTGCCCGTGATTGCCGAAAAGTTACGGCCCGGTGGCGTCTTGATCATCGACAATATGTTCCGCGGCGGAGGGATCTTCGATGCCGCCGATCATTCGCCCTCTACCAGTGGCGTACGCGAATTCACCCGGCTGATCACTACCGATCCCAGTTGGATCGTCACGTTAGCGCCCATTCGTGATGGATTGATCGTGGCCATAAAAAAGTAATCTAAGAATCTGTTTTGAAGGAGTGAAGTAGTGTGGACGATCAAACGACGCTCGGTGAGTTACGCGCCGAAGTGCATAATTTCGTGGCCGCCCGCGACTGGGATCAGTACCATGTGCCCAAGAATTTGGCTATGAGCATCGCGATTGAAGCTGCCGAAATCATGGAGCATTTTCAGTGGTTAAGCATCGAAGAGAGTACTGCGTTGCTACAAGACACAACGAAACGGGCCGAAGTGGCGGATGAACTGGCCGATGTCCTCATCTATTGCCTCAGCTTTGCCAACCACGCTGGTATCGACATCAGCCAAGCGATCAGGGCCAAGCTGGATCGTAATGAGATGCGCTTTCCCGTGGCAGAAGTAAAGGATTTGTGAAGCACAACAACGGATTCAGACAGGAACGGATACTGCCGTTGTCGGACCGAGCAGTATCCGTTCCTATCCGAATCCGTTGTTGTAAAGAAGCTAATTGCTTTAACCAATCCTTCGTTCGCTGATCTCGTCAAAAAAGTGGAGCTGCTCGGTGGGAAAGAGTACTTCGACGGTGTGACCAATCCCAAGTGGCACATCGATTGGGACAACAGCCGCA
>JBBRVA010000596.1:0-5440 GCA_038247295.1 Caldilineales bacterium
ACCGTCGGCATCGAACTTCAAGCTACGCGGGTACTCCAGACCGTCATAAAAAACGGCGGCATTCGGCGACAGTGGCGGCGGTTTCCAATCGGCTGACACCGATCCGCCCGCTTCGGATGCAGGCCCTTTTTGCTCCACCGCCGGACTAGAGGATGCGCTGGGTGTCGATGGGCTGATTGGTTGACAGGCACTGATGAGCAGGGCGAGAGGAAGTGCTGCTGTGGCGATCCATCCCATTCGTAGAAAACGTTGCATGTAGACTCCTTTGTATGAATTGACTACTGTTGTTGTAACAAAAATTGTACGAGTGCATTCACTTCGCGCTCGCTCAGGTGAGCAAACGACGGCATCGTAAAACGGAGATGTTCGTACCCGGCGACCCCGTATACCTTTGGATCGACAATACTTTCACGAATGTACGCCGCCGCGCTTGTCGTCTTGCCGGTATAGTCAGGTGACTGGATCCGTGCTTCGGCAGTGGTGCGCAGATGGTTATGCGTTGGCGCATAGGTAGCGATAGAACCGACTGCATCCAAACCGTGACAGCTATCACAAGCCAGGGTATGGTAGAGTTCTTTGCCTTGGGCGACTGCCTCCTGGTCAACTTTAGCCGCCTGATCAGCCGTGGACACGGGTGACACGCAACTAACGACCACGCTGCCAATGGCGACAATGAGCAATAAACCCCTAACTCGCCTAGCCCAGCTCATCTGCCCTCTCCGGCACTGTTGTCCACCCTTGCCCACTGCGCACACTGTCAATAATGGCATTCGCCACCCAGCCATCGTGGAAGGTTGGGTATCCGCTGTATCCCTCACCCCGCACATCGGCGACAAATTCGCGCATGAGCTGATGCCAGGCACTCTGCACCGGATCTTCGGTCCAAGCGAGCGATTGACTGACTGCGTCGGGAATTTGGATCTCCTGCCAGCGCTGCTCGGCACGGTCAAAATGCTCGATTGTTTCCGAAAAGAAAGCTCCCGCCAAATGGAGTGAGCCTTTGTTCCCATAAAAAGCCAACGAGTTTGGATAACGGCCCGCCGCCATTTCTGATGCTTGAAAGAGCACATCGACTGTGCCGTCAGCGGGCAGTTGTAGGCGTCCCAGAATCGTATAGCCCAGATCGGCATCGTTGGTCTGCCATGCGCCAGCCTCGGCTTGCTTGGGATTCAGGGGGACAAACCCCAAGCGCAAGTCGTGGATCGCTGGGCCAACCGGCACCTGGTCAAGCAACCGGCGCGCCGTGCCGCTGACGGCCTGAAGGGTGCCGCCGGTCATAAAAAGCACCTGCCCCAAGAAATGGGTAAAATCGTTGTACAAGGCACCACCGCCCTGATTCAGTTGGAAAAACCAAGAATAGGGCGACAACGGCGAAGTGTTGAAATGATGGATCAACTCAATCTCCTGTACGTGCCCGATCAGACCCGCCGCCAACAACCGTTGGGCATAGACCGCGGCGGGAGCATAGCGACTGGTCGCAGCATAACCGTGTTTGACCCCCACTTGCGCAACCGCCTGGAGCATTGCGCTGGCTTGCGCGGCGTCGAGACCGAGTGGTTTTTCGCAGACAATATGACAACCCAGCTGCGCTGCCACTAGCGCAATTTCGCAATGGGCGCCCGCTGGCGTGGCAATCGAAACAATGTCGGGCCGCAACGTGATAAGCGCTTCCCGCCAATCAAAGCGCACATCGGCGATGCCGAGTTTTTGCGCCATAGCCTGCGCCGGTTCCGGCGTGCGGCCACAGAGCGCCACCACGTCGACCCCAACATGGCGCAGTGCCTTGGTGTGTCCTTCGCCTGCCCAGCCTGCGCCGATCACGACCGCCCGCAATGTCATCATCGTCTCCTTGCTGCTGACCACGATATATAAACTGGAAGTTGTGAAATTGGCTTTTTTGTGGTCTACTGTACTTCCCCACCAGCATCGCGCTGGCGAGGTGCGAAAAGCAAGCCCATTTTTTGCGAAAAGCGTTCACACTTTGCTGACTTCCACTTTATTGCTCTACTGATCTACTCCGAGGACAGCTATGAGTCATCCTTTCGGCGATTTGCTGACGCAACACCTGCATCGTAAACACGGCCTGAGCCAATCCAAGTTGGCGGCGGGCATTTTGCAGTCACCTTCGATCATCACCGACATGAGCCAAGGCAAACGCTTGAACGGCCCACAGGCGCACGAACGGGTGACGGCGATCATTGATTGGTTGCAGCAACAGGGCGCATTGGAAACTCTGACCGAAGCCAACGCTTTGCTCAACGCCGCGGGCATGGCTCCTTTGCAGGAACGGGACACCGCCGAAGCCAGCCTCATCTCAAAACTATCCGCACAAGCCAGTGCGAATCAACGCCCATCGGCGGACACACCCTCGGCGTTAGCACGTTCATCATTTACACCGCCGCGCCACAACCTCCCCCCACAACTCACGCCGTTCATCGGGCGCACTGAGCAGATTATGCAACTTGTGCAGCAATGTCAGACGCGTCGCCTGCTTACCTTGACAGGCGCGGGCGGCGTAGGCAAGACGCGCTTGGCTTTGCAAATGGCGACACAGATGCGCGAACGATTTACTGATGGCGTGTGGTTTGTCGATCTGGCACCGCTCACCGACCCAGAGTCAGCACTCCAGCGCATCCTTGATTTGTTTCATCTACCAGAACAGCCGGATCGTTCACGTCTAGTGATGGTGACAGCCTATCTGAGTTCCAAACAGCTATTGCTGATTTTGGATAATTGTGAGCACTTGATTGATGGCTGTGCCGAGTTGGCTGAAGCGATTCTGCAACACTGTCCGCAGGTTTCGCTGCTGGCGACCAGTCGCGAGGCGCTTAACATCGGCGGCGAGTTGCCTTGCGCGTGCCTTCACTTACCCGCCCGCTTGCCAATCCACGCTGGAATGACGCAACAACACCAGCGCGACCTGTAATCGCAACGGAAGATTGGCTACGCTTTGAAGCCGTCGCTTTGTTCGTGGCACGCGTCCATAGCTTTCAGCCAAACTTTGCTCTGACGACTGACAATGCCGCTGCGATTGCACATATTTGTAGCCGGCTGGATGGCATTCCGCTGGCATTGGAGATGGCTGCTGCTCACGTAAATGTCTTCACCGTCGAGGAGCTAGCTACGCAGCTTGATGGTGCCTTTGACAGGCGTTTTCAACTGTTAACCAGGGGCGTACGCACTGCGCCGCCGCGCCAGCAAACCCTGCACGCGACGCTGGAATGGAGCTATGAATTGCTGCCACCCGCCGAACAAGGTCTGCTAGCACACTTGTCCGTCTTTAGTGGTAGTTGGACCTTTGCCGCAGCGGAGGCGGTAACAGATTCTACCCTTGATCTGCTGGCCCAACTGGTCAACAAGTCCCTTGTCATTGCTGACCAACAGGCCGATCAGACGCGCTATCGTTTATTGGAAACCGTGCGTCAATTTGCCGCTGTGAAACTGGATGAAGCCAAGCCGGCCACCGCGGAGCGTCACCTGCGCTACTATATGGACTTGGCCGAGGAAATTGAACCCCACTTACGAACCGGGCAGCAGGTTGCAGCGCGCTATGCTCAATTGGAAGCCGAACATAATAATCTGCGCACGGCAATTAACTGGGCTTTGGGCAGCGGCGAATTTGCCTACGGATTGCGCATTGTGAGCGCGTTGTATGACTTTTGGGTAGCCCGCGGTTACCTGCATGAAGGCCAAGCCCAAGCAGAGCGATTGCTGGCACATACGTCCGCAGTGAAAACAGTCGAGCGTGCGCGAGCACTCCTGGTTGCGGGTGGACTGGCCGCCAACCAGCATAATTATCATATTGCCCACTCTTACCTGTCAGAGAGCGAAGCCATTGCACGCGAGCTTGGTTCCGCAGGACGTTTGATCCTGGCTAGGACCTGCATCGAATTGAGTTGGACGATGCTGGCCTTCCTCGACTTTGCCGCAGCGCAACGCTATGGTCAGGAAGGACTCACACGAGGTCAGGGGTTAGACGATCACTGGATGTGCGGACAGGCTTTGATTGTATTGGGCGCAGTTGCCAGTGAGCAAGGTGATTACACAATTGCGCGCCAACACTTCGAAGCCGCAATCACTTGTTGTCAACCACTGGGCTGCACACTTGTGTTTGGCAGTGCGCTGAGTAATTTGGGCAAGTTATTGGGTAGCCTGGGCGATTACCAGCGCGCACACGCCTATCTTACGCAGAGTGTTGCCATCTTCGAAGCATTGGGTGGACGGTTGGAGATGGCCTGGAGTCTGCTAGGGCTGGGCGATATTGCCGCAGCCCAGGTCAATGCAGCCGAAGCGAAACAATATTATGGTCAAACATTGACGATCCAACGGGAACTAAACAATTATAATCAGGCCGGGGATACCCTAGCGTCTCTAGGGCGGGTGGCCCAACGCCAGGGTGATGATGATCGTTCCCGTGAATTGCTCCGGGAAAGCTTGGCTATGGCGACCCAAGCGGAACAATACTATGATCAAGCCCTGGCAATCCAGCAGGCACTAAACGATGATGATCATGCTGGATCCACCTTAGCAGCCCTAGGACGACTGGCCCAACGACAAGGTGACTATGATCGTTCCCGTGAATTGCTCTATGAAAGTCTGGCTATCGCTATCAAAATGGGTGATCGACCCATGTTTGCCGATACACTCGAAGCAATCGCTTCTTTAACCGCCGCGCGAGGACAAGCAGAACGCGCGGCGCGCATCTTTGGTGCTGTGGAAGCGTTATTGAGGAAGGATAATATCTTGCTCAAGTCAGCTCTTCAACCCTTGCACGACCGCTATGTGTCTACGCTCCGCGACCAACTTGGAGAAACCGCGTTTACAACCGCCTGGGCGGCAGGCGCAGCCATGCCATTGGATGCTGTCACAGCGCTGATATTGAATGACTAGACCCCTGCTGGCAAATGCTCGTGGTCCGATGTCGTTCACGGCGTCATCATCAACTTTTCTAATGCAGTTGGGTAGACAAGGCCGTGTGCTTCCGCCAGGGAGATCGCAACTGCTCGGTAAAATTGTAGAAGCACGACACCCGCTTGGCGGATCGACTCAATTTCCAGCGGGCAAAAGGTGACTTGCAAAGGCACTAATTGTTCGACCGGCATGGCTTGCTCAAGCTTAAAATAGGGTTCTTCGCCCACACTGGCATCGGCAAAGTTGTGCCCCAAGCGGGCCAAGTTGACACAAATGTGGCGCATGGTCTCGAGCGAACCGTAGGCAAACCAGCGTTGGTTGCGCGCCAGGGCTTGGTTGAAGTGACCGACCTCATGCCAGAAATTCATGATGAGCCGACGCAAATTCTCGGTCTGTTCGGTTGGCTCCGCTTCGTGCAGGGGAAAGTCAACGCCTGCTAGGATGCCTTGTTTATCCACCAGAACCGTATACGCCCCGCCGTGAATGTGCTGAAAGTGGCTCTCACGACCGATCCACAATTCGCCTTCAA
>JBBRVA010000597.1:0-5430 GCA_038247295.1 Caldilineales bacterium
CAGCATTTAATTGCAAGCGGGCGATCTCGGCGAGGGTAAGCCGGCGGTCGGCCAGGGCCAGCGAGGAAAGCATGGGGTCATCGGTGCGAAACTGGGCATGCGTGGCCAGATGTAAGACCGCATAGTTGGCGGCGTGGGATAAGAAATGTTCGGTCGTGGCGGCGCTGCCGGTGCAGAGATCCGCTTGGGGTAAGAGCGCGCCGAGCGTCTGCAATTCGCTCGTAATCGAGACCAATTCTTGATTCGCATAGCCAAGGAGTAAGATGGACGGCGTGGCAGCACTGGCCGGCTGTACACAGAAATCTAGCACAGAAGCGCTTGGTGTCAAACTAATGGCGTGCTGTTCGATTAGGTATTTTTCGCCATCATAGAGGGCGTGAAAGGGCAACGTATGCAGTGGACCATCGGGCGTAATTAGCAGTGGGGCAGCGCTGTCCACCCAGTGCGCCAGGGGTTGAAATAAGCGCTGATAAAGCGTGTGGAGTTGACGGTTGGCATCGGCTAACAAGCCCGGCAGGTAACGATGCGCCCTTTCTGGCCCAAATTGGACGACCAACGCCAACATGCGCTCGATGGCTGTGGACAATGCTTTATGCGCGATTTCGATGGCAGCCAGCGGCCCCAGCGGCAGATTGGCCTGAATGCCCAAGCGGTTGATCACAAAAGCCCAGACTTCACCGTGCAGAATATAATAATAGAGCAGTGTTTCGTCGTCTAAGTGGGCCTGGATCTGTGCCAGCGGCGTCGGTTCGCCGGTGGCAAAAGGCGAAAAGAGCGGCTGTTGGCGTTGGATGGTGCGCGTCAGTGTCTGCACCTGTTGTTCGAGCTGCGCAATCGTAGCGCCAGTGTTATCCTGCGCGGGTTCGGTGCTAGCACTGGGATCGTGAAATTTGGCCAGTTGCGCCTGGCGGTACAAGCTCTCCAGTGCTTGCAAAGTTACCTGTAGCTGGCGTGTCAAGGTGCGGATTTGCGCATCGTCCACATCCACCAGCCGCGCAGCCTCTATGCCCAGCCGGAAAGCCAACTTTTCGGTGAGCAGGCGCGATTTGGCCCGCTCAATCACTTGAAAGGCCGCGCCCAGTTGTCCCGCATGCACATGTAAGCGGGTTAGATCCTGATAGGCTACCAACTTGTCGGCCAAAAAATCGGCGCGAAAAGTCTCGACATGCAATTCCTGGCGCATCGCTTCAATCTGTTGAATGGCTGTCGTATAAAACTGAATAGCCTGCTCGGGTTGTGCTTGGCGCTCTGCCAGTTGCCCCAGCCCGTGTAAGGCTCGATAGGCGAGGGTGCGATCGGCGCTTTGTTGGGCCAGTTGGTGCGCCTGCGCAAAAGCGGCGCCCGCATTTGCCCAATTTTGATCCTGCAAATAACACCGACCCAACATGATCCAGGTTAAGCCTTCGGCAAAGATCGGGCCGTGGGCCGCAAATGCCCGTTGGCTTGTCGCTAAAGCCGTCAAGGTGGTAGCCTCCAGCGGTGCGCCACTTTCCAACGCCACCCAGGCCTGAAAGATGTTCAGCCAAGCACGCTGCTGGTCGGTATCTTCTAATTCGTGTAACAACGCACCGGCTTTGGCTTGTGTCTCTTTGGCTGCGGGATAGCGCCCCAGACGTGCCAACAGCGAAGCTTGATTGGTATAAAGGCGCGCCAGATCAACCCGCGCATCAACGGCGCGAAAAAGAATTTCGGCTTGCCCATAGACCGGCAGCGCCTCATCCAGCGCGCCAATCTGTACGAGTGCATACGCTTGATTGTGGGTCACTTGACCGAGCATATGTTGATCATCAAGTTGTGTCGCAATTGGCATCAGCCGGTCGTAAACGGCCAACGCCTCCTCGTAGTGACCTAGCATCTCGTGCACAACGCCGACATTCATCAGCAGGCTACCTAGGCGCTGCAAGTCGCTGGCATCGGTTTGGCTGGCAACGGCCAACTGTGGTTCAACCGTGGCCGCCAGGGCAAGTGCTCGTTCCGGTTCACCGGTATAGGCCAAAGTAAAAACATAACCGACGCTCATGCGCGCCGCTTCATGCGTATAACCGGCCGCCAGGTACTCTGCGCGCGCCTGTTGATAAAGTTGGGTCGCTTCGTGATAGCGATCCATATAGAGCAGCGCATTGGCCAGCGTCCAGCGGCCCAACGACGGCGCCGGCGCCGGCATCAACAGACTTAGGCGATAGGCCAGTTGGGCAATGCGCATGGCCTCGGCTAATTCCGAAGCCTGCAAGCGTTCCATCCGATCCTTGAGCAGTTGGATGGTAGCGATGGTTAATTCGTATTGGCGGCTCAGGTGGATGAGGGCGTCAGCGGCCGTAGTTTGCAGCAGAAGCGCAAGTAATTGAGAATTCATGAGCCAGTTTAACAGACAATTATGATCAATTATGATCAATCGGTTATTGACCATAAATACTGTAGCCGTATTTTAGCATACTTTTGGGGACTTGATCCATCGAGTTTTTGCGGCGACGGGAAGGGAGGGAAGGGGAGATGATTTGTACAGAGATTGGGGATTAGAGATTGGAGATTTCGTTGCGTCAATCTCTAATCTCTAATCTCTGTACTTTCTATCCGCGTTGTATTGACCTAGAGCACCAGGTTTGGTACAACAATCGCTTGTTGGGGGAAAAAGAGTAACAATTGATAAGCACCAGCTGGCACTCCATCGAGCACAAACGTACCGGCTTCGTCTACCGCAATGGGTTGCGGTGCCAACGTCGGGTCGGCGGCCACCAATTTGCCGCCTGTCGGCGCATCAGGTTCGAGCGTAAAAATCTGCCCAGCGAGGTTGAGCCGCCCATGCGCGTCCCTTTCTACCACCAAACTGATGTCGGCGCCTGCGGCTTCGAAGAGCAAGTTGATTGGGCTTTCTACCAGTTGGGTGGCTGTCGCACCACCGCGCAAGGCGACGGTGGCCATTTGTGGCGTCAATGGCGTCACCAGCGTGGCGATCACCAGCTGCATCTGGTCGGCCAAGGCTTGGATCCGCTCGGAAAATGTGGGCGCGGCTGGAGTGGCAGCCGATTGGGGTTGCCAGGCAGGATCATCTTCTAGCATAAAGCTTTGCAGATGCGCCAACTCTGCGCTGCAATGGGGGCACTGTTGGATATGGCTTTCTAGCCTGCGCTGCTCACTGGCCGGCAGCAAATGCCAAAAAAAGTCGCGCAGCTGTTCGGGAGCGGGGCAATCGAAACGATGGAGGGTTTGTTGAAGTTGCGCGTTGCGCTTTTGCTGTTGGCGCCACTTAGCTTTAAGCGCGGGATTTTGTTCGAGGAAGGCGGCGACATGGGGCATTGCTTCGCCGTCGGCATAGGCGTCCAATTCCCACGCTGCAAAATCATCGAGGCTGCGATATTGTTTTTTCATGCGATGACTTCCCCCCATATTTCTCGCATCTGTGCATCACGTTCCAACCGGTTCTTTAAGTTGCGGATGCGGGCATAAATTTCGGCCACGTCACTAAAAAGCTCCGGGTGGCGCTCTAAAATCAATCTAGGCTTCAAGTTGGCGACCAGATTAAGCCGGGCCAACAGCCGGTCGTGATCGTCGGCACAACAACGTTCGACAATCGCCCAAAGCTGCTCTCTATTTATTTGTTGCAATAGTGTCGATTCTGGCCCTGGGGGTAAAGGGCCTGCCCCTGTTTGGCGATCGATAACGATTTCATCCCATTCGGTCTGCACAACAGCATTTTCGGCTTTGCGCCTGGCCTGTAAGACGGCCGTGGCCGCACAGGATTTTAGATATTTGAGTATACTGGCCAAGCGTTCGGCATTAGCCAATTTGTCTGCCGTATAGGAACGCCAGAACGAAGTAAAGGCATCTAGCACCATTTCCTCGACCGAGCTCTGTCCAATTCGATCTTGGTGGCGGGCAAATTGCAGTGTCCAGCCGTAGACTAATTTATGATATTGTTGATAAATAGCCGACCAACACGCTTCGTTTTTGTCGACGATGGCGCGGCGGAAAAGCTCTAAACAGAACTGCTCATGTGCGTTATCGGGCCGGGCTTGCCGGCAGTACGCTTGTAGTTCGTTCGGCGTCAGCCCCGCGACGGACGGCAACGCTTGTTCGTAAGCCATATGTATACCAGGTAGACGATAAGTAATTTAACGTAAGCACAAAGTGTGCGTTCACCTGGAAATTGTACAGCAATCCGCCGCAATTGTATAGTTATTTATTATTCTTATCTAATGCAAGGTTTGCCGTTTTTAGTTCATCGATTAAGATGGGTAAACAAGTAGATAGGGAGACCGGGAAACAAGTAAATAGGTAGGTGTCACCTATTTACTTGTTTCCCTGTCTCCCTGCCCAATCAATTTCTAACAAGGATAAATATCCATGCACCTGATTCTAACCAAAGATTATGCCGAACTGAGTCGCGTGGCCGCCGATTACATAGCGGATTTGATCCGGGCCAAGCCCGACGCAACCCTTACCCCACCGACTGGTTCAACGCCGGTTGGACTTTTCCAGGAGTTGGCCGCGCGCCAACAGCGCGGTGAGATCGACCTCTCCCGCCTGCGCATCTTTCTGATGGACGAATATCTGGGTGTCACGCCAGACGATCCGCGTTCACTCTATGGCTGGTTGCAGCGCGCTTTCCTGGATCCGCTGCAGATTCCCGCGGCCAATGTTGTGCCGCTGCCCGGCCACACGGGTGATCCAGACGCCGCCTGTCGCGACTATCACGCTGCAGTGCTGGCCGCGGGCGGGTTTGATCTGGCGCTGCTGGGCTTGGGACCCAATGGCCACCTGGGCTATAACGATCCGCCCGCCGATGCCTCCTCGACGACGCGCGTGTTAACTTTGAGCGACTCCAGCCTGGACGGTGCGGCCGGCTATTTTGGCGGCCGCGAGCGCGTGCCCCGTCAGGCCTTGACGGTGGGCATGGATCTGCTGCTGGCGGCCCGCCAGAAAATATTGATCGTGTCGGGGGCGCACAAGCGCGAAATTCTACGTCAAACCCTGCTTGGGCCGGTCACCCCGCAAGTGCCGTCCTCTTACTTGCAGCAAGCCGACAACGTCACCGTCATCGTAGACGAAGCCGCCGCCGATGAGGCGTTGATTACGAAGTTTCATTTGGGGCGTTAGAATGGAAGATTGGCGGGGAAAGAAGAAGCTTAACCGCAAAGGACGCAAAGAGCGCAAAGGGTAACAGATGGCGCCATATTCTTCGGGTGGGTTTTCCTCTTGACCTACGCCGGTACGTGTTCGTGGGATGTACTGATTGCCAGTCGCCTAGTAGCGCAGAAATTGCGCCAACAACCCCGCTCTAATTAATCTGATTTGAGACCAATCCACTAAACGACTGCGTGCGTAAGGGAAACAGGACACAGCGCATGTACACCGTTTCCCGTTTCCCTTATCCCGTTTCCCGCCTACAACGTAATTACTTGATCCGGCGGATTGCCGGCCAGCGCGGCATAC
>JBBRVA010000598.1:0-5425 GCA_038247295.1 Caldilineales bacterium
ATTCTGGCGATTGGTAGCACACCATTAATGCGCCTGGTGGCATTGCGCTTTGGCGTGTTGGATACACCCAATAGCCGCAAAATTCATGCTCGGCCGGTGCCGCTGCTGGGTGGGGCGGCGATCTATCTTGCCTTTTTGCTGGCACTGATCTTTCTGGGTGACCGGCGCTATATTCACGAAGTTGTTGGCATTTTTGTTGGCGCCACCTTGATGAGCTTGCTTGGTGTGGTAGATGACAAATGGGGACTGGGCAGCTATGTCAAGCTTTTTGGCCAATTTCTGGCGGCCAGCATTCTCATCTATACTGGCGTGCAAATCCGGCTCTTCGGTGGTTGGATGGACATTGCGCTGACGATTGCTTGGGTGGTAGGCGTAACGAACGCAATGAACTTGCTAGACAATATGGACGGCCTCTCGGGTGGCATTGCCATGATTGGAGCTGTCTTTTTTACATTGCTAGCCTCTTTGAGCCAGCAATCGCTGGTCGGCACCCTGGCTGCCGCATTGGCAGGCGCCTGCGCTGGTTTTCTCATCCACAATTGGAACCCGGCGCATATCTTTATGGGTGATACAGGGAGCCTCTTTTTGGGCTTTCTGCTGGCAGCGGTTGGGATTAAGCTGCGCTTTCCAACCAACAGCAATACAATTACTTGGATGATCCCGGTGCTGGTGCTGGGTCTGCCGATCTTTGATACCACGCTGGTCTTTATCAGCCGGTTGCGCCGGGGCAAAAACCCTTTGACGACGCCGGGCAAGGACCATATCAGCCATCGCCTGGCGTTTCTTACCGGCAGTCGCCGCGAAGCTGTGCTGCTCTGCTATTTGATTGCCGGTGCCTTTGGCCTGGCCGCTATCTTTATTATTCGGGCTACGCTCGTCGAGGCAATTATCGTTGGCGGTGCGATCTTGGCAATTGCGCTCTACGGTATTTGGTGGCTAGAATTTAGACAAGGCGGCGTTCGCCAGCCATAGCTTGATTTGTCGCGTATATTAATGTTTTTACTTGCTTGAAGGAAAATAAGGAGATCCTGTTGAAATTCCACACAAAACCTACTTTGTATCGCTTACTGATGTTGACTGTGCTTATATTGTTGTTAGCCGGGTTGGCTGCCTGTGCCAGTGCTGTACCTGCTGAAGCCCCAGCGGCGGATACACCGGCGCCGGCAACAGAAGCCGCCACCAATACGCCTGAACCTGCATCGGTTGCAACAACTGACACCGTTACGCAGACAGCGGCTGTCACGGTCGAACTGGTACCGCCACCCGATGAAGTGGCTGACGGTCCGGCCGCGGCCCTCGAACCGATTGCCCGCAACGGAATGTATACCATTACTCCGGAGATGGTAATCGATCCGGCTAAGTTCTACTACGCCACCTTGAAGACAGACCATGGCGATATCAAAGTGCAACTCTTTGCCGACCGCGCGCCAGAGACGGTCAACAATTTTGTCTTCCTGGCCCGTGAAGGTTATTACAATAACACCGTCTTCCACCGCGTATTGGAAAGTTTTATGGCCCAGGCCGGTGATCCAACCGGCAGCGGCGCGGGTGGTCCTGGTTATGAGTTTGGTGACGAAATCTTCCCTGGCTTGATCTTTGACCGACCGGGCCTGTTAGCGATGGCCAACCGCGGTCCAGCAACGAATGGTAGCCAGTTCTTCATTACCCTAACCGCCACAGATTGGTTGAACGGTCTGCACACAATTTTTGGCGAAGTGATCGAGGGCCAAGATGTATTAGACAGCTTAACGCTGCGCGATCCGCAAGTGGATGCCGGTTTCGCTGGCGACATGCTCTACACCGTTCTGATCGAGGAGAGCGACAGCAGCACCTTGCCCACACCGACGCCCGGCCCACCGACGCCGACACCCACACAAACCCCAACCCCTTTCGCGCCCAGCAGCCTGGATAGCACCGATCGGCCGTTGGCGCAGCTTTCGACGGAAGAACGCTCGAATCGCTTCAACACCGCGCCCGAAGTAACGTTGGATACCGCCAAACAATACACCGCCACAATCACCACCAGTCAGGGCGATCTGCTTGTGCGTTTATACGATGATGTAGCACCAGTGGCTGTCAACAACTTTGTCATCTTGGCCAATCTTGGTTTCTACGATGGCACGCCGATCAACCAAATTTCGCCCGAAGCCATGGTGATCGGCGCCCCGGCCAACGATCCGACGAGCGATGCCGGCTATACGATCCAACCCGAAGTAAACTTGACCGTTACGCTGGATATCGGCTCGGTTGCCTATATTCCCATGGCGCCAGAACCAGGCGGGCCAGCGCAGAGCAGCAGCAGCCAGTTGTTGATTGCCCTGATCGCGCCCCCTGCCGAGGTGGGTGTGGACTTCAGTTTCTTCGGCCAAATTGTGGACGGCGTAGATTTGTTGCCGCAGTTGACGATGAGCGATACAATTCAATCGGTAACCGTAGCGGTGAGTGAAGAGTAGTCAAGCGCTAGTTCAGTTGGGCAGAAGTAGTTATACAGTAAGACAGTGAATCAGTAAGACAGTGAGTCAGTAAAACAGTAGGACAGTACCCACTGCTTTACTGATTCACTGTCTTACTGTACTAGCCGTCCGGCTCCCTTCCCCAGCGCGACCAACTGCCGTTGACAACGTATTAGTAACTGAAGATTGTTTGCAGGCAAAGCCGCTAGATGTTATACAATCATCTAGCGGCTTTGTATGTTGCGGCCGAATAAATTTGTCGTAACCGTGTAAAACCGATTGGCATGGGTTACTTCTGTGTGGGAATTTACTATGGCGTCAAATTATCCTGTTCCTCCCCCCTCAACCAAACCAACGCAACGCTTCGCCTTTTTGCACGATCCGAAGACTTGGCTTGGCGCGCTTGCCGTTTTATTGATCTTTATCGTTAGCTTTTGGCTGGCGGTGAATCCGCAATGGGTGGAACGCTTTGGGCGCTGGGGCTACGTGGGCGCTTTTGTGATCAGTATGATCGCCAGCGCCACGATTGTGCTGCCGGCGCCGGGCATCGCGGTCGTGATCGCGATGAGCGCGGCGCTCAACCCGTATGCGCTGGGTATTGTGGCTGGACTAGGCAGCGCGATAGGCGAGCTGAGTGGCTATGCCGCCGGGCGGGGCGGACAAATGCTAATCCCCGAACATCAACGCCACCAGGTCGAGCGTCTGCAAGTTTTGACGCGCCAATACGGCGTGTTGATCTTGGCTGTATTGGCCGCCTTGCCCTTTCCCCTCTTCGACTTTGCCGGCATCGTGGCGGGCATGCTAAAGATGCGGGTGATCTCATTTCTGGCCGCGGTGACGGTGGGAAAGAGTGTGAAGTACATATTCATGATTCTTGTTAGGGCAGGACCCTTGTATTTGTTGCAGCAGTGGTTTCGATAAGAAGTTGATAGGTTGAGATATAAAAGAGCGAAGCCAAGTTCTTGGCTTCGCTCTTTTATTTTTGCAAAAATTAGAAGATACCCGCCACGTACCAACGGCCATCGACACGAACGAGAATAGCCTTGCGATTCTTTACCCTATCATCAAGTCTAAGCTCGGCCTTATCACCTTCGGCTTTGACGGAAAGGTAGGTTAGAACTCTTTTGAAGGGTGTGCTCTGTGCTTGTAGATCCTGATCTGGCAAGTAGGGTTCCAGCCCATAATTTTGTTCAGTTAATTGTCTCATCTCTTCTTGTGTCACTGCGCGATTTTCAGCTTTTGCCTTTTCTTGTGCCGTCCTGAGCAATCTGGCGCCATGCTGCTGATTCATCCGTTTGGTGATCATAGAAGTTAGATAGCCAAAGTCTTTGAGCGCCGCTTCACCTTGAATCTTATGGGTGTGTTTCATCTGAGTTGAACGAGGAGGGAGCATTCTCTAATGCGACCAGAGCAGCGTTAGAGAACGCTGCCTCCTCAACCCAAATGAATCACACCCGAATCTTATTTGTATAGCGCCTGAGCTCGGTGACCTCATCTGATGCCATCTGCTTAACATAATCTGGATGATTCATCAATACTTCGGAAAGTTGTTTCAAATCTAGCTGTTCAATCGGCACGCCCAGTACTTGTTCTGCATGCTCCAATGCCGCAATCACCTCACGGGTTTCTGGTGTGTCAGGAATGTTTGACGCCTGCAATTGTTGACGATAAATCAAAGAGAAAATGCCAGTCAACAGAAACGTGCCAATTATCACTTGTGAACGACGCCTAAAAATGCACATAAATTGGGATGAGACCAGCCACATAGTTTAGTTTTAGTATCTTAACATGTGGTCTAGTATATGGGGTCAATTATATACTGCCCCGAGCAGTGCTAGCGGCAGACGCACCAGCGGGTTTTGTACCAGCACGGCCAGCCCGACCAATGCCACAATCGCCCAGGTGGCATCGCCCACCAATGAGCCAAATTCGACAAAGAGCGCAGGGCGAAAGCCTTTGGCAAAGCCACGCCGGACTGCTTCCGCGGCAATCGCCCCCGGCGGCGCACAAAAGACAATGCCGAGCAGGAGAGAGGAGGTGAAGAGTGTTAGCATGAATCCTTCATTGTGAAAGAGTAAGCGTGAAATAGTGGGAGAGTGGGTCAGTAGGACAGTAAGACAGTGGGACAGTTTGTCTTTCTGTCCCACTGATCTACTGTCTTACTGATCTTCTGTCTCACTGTCCCACTGTCTCACTGATTTATGCCACAATGCCGCAAGATCATGCCACGGTTGGAAGCCCAGAATCCGCTTTGCCTTCTCGTTGTTGAATTGACCGTGCGGCATGTCGGCCAAGATGTTGAAAATCTCGCAGCGCGAGGGCAACTTTTCGAGCGGGATCTCCAGACCCAGCGGGAAAACTGCCCCCGAGTTTTTCCAAGAGAGCACCCAGGGACGTTCCTCTGGCCACGGCGTTAACTCGGCCGGATCACGAAAAATATAGAAGAGATAGGTTTGAACATAGATATCGTACTGCTCGCTGAAGACGCGGCAGATCTCTTGACCCAGTGATTTGGTCAAGGCGTAGAGGTTGGTGCCCGGCTGCGGCGGCATGTCGGGCGAGAGATTAAAGTCGAACGCTTCATAGGTCGCTCCGGCCACGGTAAAGTGTGGACCCGTGTTGATCACCCGTTGGATACCATGCGCCACCGCCGCGCGCATCATGTTGTAACAGCCGAGCGTACTCACGTCAAAAGCCAATTGGCGGTCTTGGCGCAACACGGAGAGGTTGATGATCGCGTCCATACCCGCGGCTGCGTCCAGCACTTGATCGTATGCCGCCACGTCAACCTGGCGAAATTCACCCCTGAATGCCATGTCGAGCGGTCGGATATCGGTGACCCGCAAGTCGTACTTTTGGTCTAACGCCGGAATCACATAGGGACCTAACATGCCCGCGCCGCCGAGAATAAGTATTTTCTTCATGGTGATCGATTATCCTGGTTGAAAGTGATGGACGGGAGCGTAGCCTAA
>JBBRVA010000599.1:0-5423 GCA_038247295.1 Caldilineales bacterium
ATGCGACTGGCAAATTACCGGCCGGACAGACTGCAATAATTATCCATTATACGACCTGGTCCAGTTTGATCCAATAACTCATATTCCATAGACGCTTTGAAAACTATACACAGAGAGCGTCGCTGTGCTTAGCGAGGAGATACAGAGAGCACAGAGCCGATATGATAATAATCGATCCAATGCAGTACAATTTTACAAATAAACATATCGATATGGGTCTGATTGTTTAGTGCTGTACACAGATTCCGTCGCTACGCTTATCGATAAACACCGATTTTTAGTTTTTATCTGTGTACAAAAATTAAATGGTCAAACTATCCCCACGGACTTGGAGAGAATGATGCAGGCAGTTTTATGGGATTTGGATGGCACTCTAGCGGATACCGAGGCGCTGCATTTTGCTGCCTGGCAAGTGACTATGGATCAATTACGCATACCGTATAGCTATGCTACGTTTATTGCCAGCTTTGGGCGTAACAATGGCGCTGTTTTAGCTGAGCTATTGGGAGCAGAGGCTACTCTTGCAACAATTCAAGCGGTTGGCAACCAAAAAGAAGTGATCTTCCGTGACCTTTTGCGCCAACAAGGTCTGAGCCCGCTGCCGGGCGCCGTCGAGTGGCTGGTCCAATTTCAGGCGGCCGGCTTGCAGCAAACGGTCAGTTCATCCGGCCCGATGGCAAACATTGTCGCCACGATTGAAGCACTCGATCTGGGCGATTTTTTCGCTAGCTTGATGTCTGGCGCACGGCTGCCACAGGGCAAACCCCACCCGGCGATTTTTCTCAATTCGGCCGCCGCGGTCGGTGTTGCGCCAGCGGGCTGCCTGGTGATCGAAGACAGTGTCGCCGGATTAGAGGCGGCGCGCCGGGCGGGCATGCCAAGTGTGGCAGTGGGCAAGGTAATTGAGACACCTCTGTTCCACACAATGTTGACAACGGTGCCAGGCCCTGACTGTACGCGCGTAACGGGCTTTGAGCAATTGACTTGGGAGCAATTGAGGGTGGGCAGGATGCGTTCATAAACAAAAGGACACGCCGCAGGGCGTGTCCTT
Source organism: Caldilineales bacterium (assembly GCA_038247295.1). Lineage (GTDB taxonomy): Bacteria > Chloroflexota > Anaerolineae > Caldilineales > Caldilineaceae > JAPLGZ01. The sequence continues at coordinate 1,052 of JBBRVA010000599.1, forward strand.
TTGTTTTGTTAGCATGTAAACTAACTACAGGACATTGCGATACGCATACGTCCGCCGGTAGCCATAATCGGTGCTAAAGCTGCCGAAGAGCTTTTTGCCTACTTGGGTTAGCGGATAGCGCCCAATCGAACGCAGGCCGCGCCGGGCGATCTGGGTGGGGCTGTAAATCTTGCGGCAGAGCCAGTCGTAGGCACCGCGCAGTTCGTCCACGGTGAAATTTTTCGGGATAAAGGTAACGTGGGCGGTGTCATAATGGCTCCACGGTACATCGAGCAGCCGATTTTCCCGCTCGACCATCTCCCGGAAAGGGGTGCCAGGATAAGGCGTCAACATGGTCGTGCTCACGCTATCTAGCTCGCTGTGGCGGATAAAGTCCCACATCGCCTCGAAGGTGGCAGGCGTATCTTCATCAAAACCCATTACAAACAAGCCGACCACGCCAACACCATGGCTGCGGATGGTGCGAATCGCTTCGCTGGCCCGCCCGGCAACGCCCTTGGATTTACCACCCAATTCGCTGCGGTTGTCTGGGTTGATGCTCTCAAAGCCGATAAAATGTTTGTCCAGATGCGCGGCGACACTCATCTCTAGCAATTCAGGATGGTTGGCCACGCTCATCTCGGATTGGCAGGTCCAGCCGTGCAGATCAAGTTTGCTCAACGCCTCGAAGAGATGGGCGCAGTAATCGGGATCGGTGGTAAAGTTGAGGCCAAAGTTATCATCGGTGAGGAAGAAACGCTTGATGCCGCGCCGCTCAATTTCGTCGACTACTTCATCAATTGGCCGCAGCCGCATTTTGCGCCCACTGACGCGGATGGCGGTGCAGAAGGAGCAATTGCGTGGACAACCACGGGTAATTTCCAAGTAGGGCGTCCAATAGTGGTTTTTCTCGTCCACCATCTGGATCACGCGGTCACTGATCGAAGCCAGGCCAGTCAGATCCGCCCAGGTTTCGTCGGTGTAGACGGGCTGCATGCCCTTGATGCCTTCGGCGGCGAAGTCCTGGATCAACTGTTGCCAGGTAAAATAGCCTTCACCGACCATAATGCTGTGGGCAAAGGTTTTGGAGTGTTCCTGTACCAGCGTAGAATGGACGCCACCCAGCACGACACCCGCGCCTTGCTTCATTGCTTGGCGCGCAATCTGCTCGGCACGCTCGATCGTTACCGTCATCGACGTAATACCGACCAGGTCGCCTTCGCCCAGGGTATCCAGGGCCAGGGTGCGGGTATTCTCATCCCAAATTTCGACTGGGATTTCGTTGGGCACCAGAGAAGCCAGGCGCATCAAAGTATAGGGGGAACCGGGGGCTTTGCCAAACACACGCCCATCACGCAAGGGCTGGATCAGTACGACACGTCGCATAAGTCCTCCACTAAGCTTAAAATCGATCCGAAACGGGCGATGGCACTATGTTACAACAGCTTACGCCACAACTAATTTCTGGATGAGTGCATACACTCGCCTTGATTCTACAGCGTTCGAGCGACGAAGATCGCGCTGGTAACTGGAGAATCAAGCAAAGCAATCAATAAAAAACCAATAATAGCTTAATCATAACACAACTGGTAAAGAGCCAACAAGAATTAATCAGAAAAAGATCATAAAAATTCCGTTCATCTGCCAAAAGCGTGTAAACCCATTATTTTGCATAGGGTCACAACACTGGCTTGCACACTTTGCACAGATGAGCCCAAAATTCATGGTGTAGCCTGTTGCTACGCCTGATCTGCTAAGTCGGCCTGATCCAAGCGACATAAGCGAGTGTGTAGAAGATGCCCACAATCGCACCGACGAGAACTTCGATGAACGTGTGGCCCAATAGCTCAATCAATTCCTTCTCGCCGATCGGTTGACCGTTAAAGAATTCGCGTATAATCCGGTTGAGAACTTTGGCCTGCTCACCACTTTGTTGACGCACCCCACGCGCATCGTACATTACAATGACGGCAACGACAGTAGAAATGGCAAAGAGGGGGCTATCAAGGCCATATTCATAACCGACCACCGTTGCCAGGCTGCTCATCATTGCCGAGTGACTGCTTGGCATGCCCCCCGAACGGGCAAGGACGCGAAAGTCCGGCGTCCTGTGATGGGTCCATTCCCAAAAAAATTTAAAAAGCTGCACTGCAAATGCTGCGCTGACCGGAACCCACAGGGTAACATTGGACCAGAGACCTTGCATGCCGCTTATTCCTCTTGCCAGCCTTCAAAACGCACCGTTTGGTGGCCTGGCTGCCAGCGGCTCACGCGCAACTCGGCTTCATCGAGCACGCGGGCACAATAAGCTGCCAATGTTACCCCTTGTTCATAGAGCGTGAGCGATTCCTCGAGGGGCAGATCGCCAATTTCTAAGGCCTGCAAAATAGTTTCTAAACGCGTAAAAGCTTCTTCATAACTCAAATTATTGGCTATTTCACTCATACTGGACTTTTCCTTGGGTGGTGTAAACTACATTACCTCCCAGTATACCAGATTAAGTTATCATGCAGTGAAATCCAAGCGAAGAGGATAGAAATGTGGTGTATGGATCACATTGGCATGCCGATCGGCCCATGCTACAATGGCAGCTATGGAACCGATAGCTGCCCCACAACCCATTGTGAGCCTCGAACCCGATCCCGACGTGGCAGCCTGGCTAGATGAGCGCATCAAGACCGGGGGCGGTCGCGCGCGCGCTGTCACTACTCCAGATCAACTGGTAGCGGCTGTCGATCAGTGGTTGCCCGTGCTGATATTGATCGATGTGGATGCGGCTGGCGATTGGCCGCGGGCGATCCAGCGCTGCAAAAATCGGCCCCATACCCAGCACATCCCCATTTATGCCTTCAGTCGCCAGGACAATGCGACGCTGCTGGAACAGGCCCACGCGGCCGGCGCCGATCACGTCTGGTTACAGAACGAAATGAAAGAAAGCTTGATCGACCTGGTAAAGCACTACCTCTACCCACCAGTCGAATATCTGACCGGCTGGGATGACTGTTTGAGCGACCTTGCGCGTACCGGCTTAACTGAGTTTAACCGAGGTGAATTCTTCGAGCAACACGAGCATCTAGAAGCAGCCTGGATGGCCGAGCCGCGTCCGATCCGCACCCTCTATCAGGGCATTCTCCAAGTGGGCCTGGCCTTCCTCCAGATCCAACGCGGCACTTGGCGTGGCGCGCTCAAGATGTTTCGCCGTGGCTTGCCCCGTTTACGTAACTTGCCCCCAATTTGTCAGGGCATTCGCCTTGCTCAGTTCCGCGCCGCTGCCGAAGCCATCCATGCTGAGATCAGCGAACTGGACGCAGAACGCCTGGCAGAATTCGACCAGCATCGTTTTCCTAAGATTGAGTTTGAAGAAGGAGTAGGGGAGAGAGGGAGTAGGGGAGAGATATAGTCTCCCTCTCTCCCCTACCCCCTCTCTCATCCGTTCATCACCAAACTATACCCACCGTCCAATTCAATCGTCTGCCCGACGATCATGGCGGCTTGATCGCTGCAAAGCCAGGCCGCTACCGCACCTACATCTTCTGGCGTTACCAAGCGGCCAGCGGGTGTGTGCTGCTCGGCATGCGCCACCATATCTTCTCTGCGTTTGAAGAAATCGAGCGCGCCGGTGATAACGACGCCTGGACTGATGCAATTGGCAATGATGCCGAGTGGCGCCAACTCGACAGCCAGATAGCGTGTAACAGTCTCGATCGCGGCTTTGCTAACGCCGACCACGCTGTATTCGGGAAAGACGCGCCGGCTACCAATGCTGGTAATCGTAATGATGCGGCCCCAACCTTGGCGCACCATATAGGGGATCGCCGTCTGCGCACCAATTAAGATGCTCCGTGCATTGATATTCAGCGTCCAATCCCAGGCCTTGACATCGATCTGCGTCACTGGTTTCAAGACACCACTGGCCGCATTACCGACGAAGATATCTAGCCCACCCAGCAAAGCCGCCGCTTCGTGGACTAGCCGAATGATTTCTTCTTCTTTGCCAATGTTGGCCTTGATCACAGCTGTCTTAACCCCAAAGGCGGCTACTTCGGCCGCGGTCTGTTCCGCATCCGCACGGTTGCGGACAAAATTAATTGCTACATTGCAGCCCTTTTCCGCCAAAGCCAGTGCAATTCCACGTCCAATGCCACGTCCACTACCGGTAATCACTGCCGACTTACCTTGCAACACCATATTCAGTGCCTCCACTTGGCCTGCGGATCTAATTTCTTTGACCTTCGCATGAACAGTCGTTTAGTCTAAGGAAACTGTAAGGGAATGTTACTAATTACACCTGTAGTATACTCTGGGCATAATGAATAATCAAGTATCGCTTTTACGGCAAGGATGAGAGATGATAAGATGGCAGGATGACAAGATGGCAGGATGACAAGATGGC
>JBBRVA010000600.1:0-5416 GCA_038247295.1 Caldilineales bacterium
AGATCCGCACGGGCGTGCTCCCTGCACACTGCTGGAATAAGTTTAGCTTGACACAAGTTGGGGTTGGGCAAAAAACTCACTAAAAATCTTCGGCAACCAATTCCATATTGATCGTGACTGCCGCCATTGCGCCCTGGGCCACGGCGAAGACGACGGTGCGGGCTAACGTTGTCATGTCGCCCGCGGCGTAGACGCCAGCAACGCTGGTGCGCCCCTGTTCATCGACAACGACCAACCCCATGGCGTTGATTGTGCAACCCACCTGCGCTGGCAGATCTGAATGTTGGGTGGATAGCGGCTGGATGAAGAGGGCGTGGCGGGCAAGTTGGGTGCCGTCGGCAAAGATGATGGTGTTTAGCTGATCACCCTGCCCCTCCAAACGCACCATTGGCGTCTCGATAATCTGGATGGCGTGGCGCAGAAGGAGTTGCCGCTCTGCGTCGGAAAAGGTCGCTGGTTCACCGGTACAAATCACCAGGTCGGCGGTCAGGTTGCGCAGGAGTTTGGCTTTGTGCAGGGCAACCTCACCATTGCCGTAGATCGCCAACGGTTGATCGCGCACCTCCCAGCCGTCACAGTAGGGGCAGTGAAAGACAGATCGCCCCCAAAATTGTTCAATGTTGGCAAGTGGCGGCAACGTATCGCGCAAGCCCATTGCCAACAGCACTTTGCGCGTGGCGAGCGTCGTGCCATCTGGCAGTTTGACCAAAAAATGATCAGGTTGAGATAGAATTTCTGTTGCTTTATGCGGTTGGAAGCGGACAGTTGCATAACGTTGCAGTTGTTCGCGCCCGATTTTCAGCAATTCGTCCGGGGCAATGCCATCACGCGTAAAAAAGCCATGCGAAGCATGTGAAAAGCGATTGGCGGGTTTGCCTTCATCCAAAACCACCGTGTGCCGCAGCGAACGCCCAAGATACAGGGCGGCGCTCAAACCGGCTACGCTGCCTCCAACAATGATGACATCCAGCATAAATCCTCCTCAATTCAACCGATAATTAGCCACTCTAACATAATTGGCGCGGAAGGGGATCAGGCCAATTACGCCAGCCATCGACGTCCAAGGCCAGCGCAACATCCGTCAGCAGGCAAGCATCCCGTGCGGTGCTAATCTGCGTTTTATGACTGTGTCTATCAAAAAGATGAGTGCGTACTCGTCCGCTGCGGCAACCAATTCCACAAGAGGCCGCGTTGGGGCGCCAAGAGCAACGCGCTACCAAACCAAAGCGTACTGGTCAATACAACGGCGGCGCCCGATGCAATGCTAATGTAGTAAGAAAGAAATAGCCCGGTCAAAACCGCGGCGCTACCCAACAGCGCGGCCAACCCAATCATCACAGAGAGGCGGTCGGTAAGCAGGCGCGCTGTGGCGGCTGGCGTCACGAGCAAGGCGGCGATCAGTACGATACCCACGGCTTGCACACCACTGACAATCGTCAAGGAGAGTAATGCCATAAACCCCAGGTGCAATGCGCCCATGGGCAACCCAATCGCGCGGGCATGGACGGGATCAAAAGCCATTAACGTCCACTCGCGAAAAAATAAACACAAGCCACTCAACACGATCATCGTCACCCCGCCTGTAATCCATAGATCCAGCGGCGCAATGCCGAGAATGTTGCCAATGAGAAAGTGCGTCAAATCGCGCGTATAGCCCTGCTGCCGGCTGATTAAGACAATGCCCAACGCAAAGGCACCAGTGAAGACAATGCCAATCGCTGTGTCCTCGCGTAACTGTTGGTGACGGCTGATGAAGCTAATTGCCCCAGCCACCAACAAGCCCATCAAGAAGGCACCAACGAAGATATTCAAACCAAGCAGATAGGCAATGACAATGCCAGGCAAAATGGCATGAGCAATGGCGTCGCCTACAAACGCCAGTCCGCGCAAGACGACAAAGCAGCCCAGCGCACCACAGGTTGCACCTAGTAACACCCCGACTACCAGCCCACGTGTGAAAAAATCATAACGTAACGGCTCGACGAGTAGATCAAAAAAGCTCATGCGGCATTCGCTCCTGAAATAAGGCCAGCGGTCCACCATAGGCTTGCGCCAACAGGTGCGGCTGCAAAACCTGCTGCGGTGATCCATCGGCGATCAAGTGTTGGTGCAAGAGTACAACCTGGTCAAAGTGCGCTTCCACAGTCAACAGATCGTGGGTAGCAACGATTACTGTAACGCCCGTGTGGGCTAATTGCTCCATGACGTGGAAGATCACACGCTCTGTGGTGGTGTCTACGCCGACAAAAGGCTCATCCAGCAGCAGCAATGGTGATTCCTGCGCCAACGCCCGCGCCAGAAAGATGCGCTGCTGTTGCCCACCCGATAGCACAGCGATATGCCTTTGCGCGTGTTCGGCCATACCGACTTGCCTCAGCGCCGCCAGTGCCTTGGCCCGATCCTGCCGGCATATCCAGCGCGGCCAGCGCAAATGCACATCACGCCCCATCAACGCCACATCTAGCGCGTTGATGGGGAACTGCCAATCGACCTCACGTCGTTGAGGCACATAGGCAACAGCCTGGGGCCGCGCCGCCGGGTGGCGGCCAAAAATTGTGAGGCTGCCCTGTGCCACTGGCAACAAGCCCACCAGCGCCTTGAGCAAGGTGGACTTGCCTGCGCCATTCGGCCCAATCAATGCCACCCGCTGCCCCCGGTGGATACACAAGTGCTCCACCGTGAGTGCGACCGCTTCACTGTCGGGATAGCGCAATGTCAGTTGATGGGCTTCAAGCGCAACCCCAGAAGCGCTGTTGCGATGGGACACTAGCGCAACCCGTTGACCAGCTTGTTGACATCGGTGCGGAAGAAGTCGAGATAGGTGCCCGCTTCACCGCCTTTGTCACCCAACGAATCTACATAGAGTTCATCAACGTTAACGCCGGCTTCCGCCGCCACCTGCTCAATAAATTTTGGATTAGCCGAGGCTTCGGCAAAAATGGTGGGTACGCTGGCTGCCCTGATCTTCTCGACCAGTTCACTCAGTTCTTTGGCCGAAGTCTCGGCAGCTTCGGTGCTGACGCTGGGGATCAGATAGCCGACGATGGTGAATTGATAGCGAGCGGCAAAGTATCCTAGGGCATCATGCGCCGTCACTAATTGGCGCTGCGCAATGGGAATTTTGCTCAATTCTTGCTCGGCCCAGGCATCGAGTTCTTGCAACTGCGCTTTGTAGGCTGTGGCATTGGCATCGTAGGTTGCCGTACCGGCTGGATCAATCTGCTTTAGGCCAGTGGCGACATTGTCCACCACCATTACCATAAGGAGTGGACTGAACCAAACGTGCGGGTCGGTCTCGCCCCCTTCCTCAAACGTGCGATCAATTTGGGCAAGGGGTAGCCCTTGCGTGGTATCGAAGATGGGGCGCTCCCCACCGGCATTGGCGATCAATTCATCCAGCCAGCCTTCCAACCCGACGCCGTTCTTAAAAACGGCTGCTGAATCGGCTACTTGCTTTACATTGACGGGCGTTGGCTCAAATTCGTGGGGGTCACCATTGCGGGGCACCAGTCCGATCACGGTCACCCGGTCTCCGCCGATCACGCTAACCACATCCTCCAGTTGCGTGGTGGTGGCGATGATCGTTGGCTTGGCGTTACTGCTGGCCCCGCCTGGAGTTGCGGGCGGCGCAATCGGCGCACAAGCGGCCAGCACAAGCACGCCCACAATCAGGTTGACACTGGCAATGGCCCATTGTCTACATTTCATGATGTTCTCCTTCAGCAAATTCTAGCGAAAACTGCGGATAAAATCGACGGTGTCTTCCCATAGATCACGTACATTACTGGTTTCTGCAGGCCGACAGTTGTCAAACTGTTGTTGTAATGCCGCGGGGTCGAGCGCGCCCGGCTCACCGATAAAGACAAGCTGCGTGCGGCGTACGCGCTCATCCCAAGGTTGGCCAAGGCTAATTCGGACACGGCTACCGACCATCTGCACGATCACTTCCCGGTCGATTGGCGCAGCACACGCGACAAAACCTTTGGCACGGAAGATGCTTTCGGGCAGCCGTTCAAAGGTGCGCCGCAGCGAACGATAGTCCAGCGGGTGGTCGCTGGTATAAAGCCAGGTGCTAAAGAGTAGACTGTGATCGTCGTGATGATGGTGATCATGCACTTCGTGAGCATGATCTTTAGGCTCTTCATGCGCGTGTGCTTCGGGTTCCTCCGCTTCGGGGTGAACGTGGATATCAAGCGTCTTCTTTTCTGCCAGCCGTTCAGGCATAAACTTGCCCACGCCAAGCAGTAGTTCGAGCGGTGCGTTGCACGCTACGGTTTCCAACATGCGTGGTCGCTCAGTGATACGACTGATCCAGGTCCGCAATTGGGACAGCGTTTCGTCGTCGATCAGATCGACCTTGTTGAGCAAAATGATATCAGCGATCCCAATCTGATTGAGGGCGACCAATTGGTTTTTGCTGGTCAGTTTGGGCAATTGCTCACAGTCGATTACCGCCAGCACGCTATCGATATAGAGCTGAGGGCGCAGCAGGGCAAAGGTCTGTGCCACGGCCACAGGGTCGGAGACACCACTTGGCTCGACCACGATGTATTCGGGCGGATCGGGACGTGCCAGCAATTGTTCGGCGGCGTGCAAAAGGTCATCGCGAATGGTACAGCAAATGCAGCCATTCGAGAGGTTGATCATGCTTTCGCCCTCGACACCAACGATCAACTGGGCGTCAATATTGACTTTGCCAAAGTCATTGACCAGCACCGCAATTTTCATCCCGTGATCGGCATGCAAAATGCGATTGAGCAGCGTGGTTTTGCCTGCGCCCAAAAAGCCGGTCAATATCGTGACCGGGATTGGGGGATTCTGTTCTTGATCTTTATGTTTCATTGTCTATACTCACTTTCTGGATCGCTGATTTCATTTGCGCTCTTTTGCCGAGCGCGGGCGACAACAAATGCAGTCGCTGGCGTGGCGAAGCTGGGGGTCAACCCATGACGACATTGACGAGTGTGCGCTACGGCCACCGCTATGCACCGGCGCAATCACCCGCTCGAACCAGCCGCCACAAAGCGGACAGCGAATGCTGCGGTCGGGCGCTTGCCCAATCGGGTACAGCTCTTCCATCTCCAATTCGCAGGTATGGCATTCGTACAAATAGAGCGGCATGGCGTCAGTTCTGTTTTTCTTATCTACACTCAGCACACTGCCCATTGAGTTGCAGCCAATAGCCCTCGATGGCAATCGAATTCTGCCGTGCAATCTGCGCAAGGACGCGGCGCAATGGGCTGTCGTCGATGGAGGCCAAACGACCACAGGTTTGGCAGATAAGCATAAGCAGCAGCGCGTTGCGGGTTGGTGCGCCAACGCACCCCTAGATATTCTGCCGCTTTGGCAATGCCCAGGACCGTCTGGTCGATCACGTCGCTGGTTGCGTGCAACCCCAGTGGCGCCAGCAGCCAAC
>JBBRVA010000601.1:0-5409 GCA_038247295.1 Caldilineales bacterium
ACTGTCTCACTGTCTCACTGTCTCACTGTCTCACTGTCTCACTGTCTCACTGTCTCACTGTCTCACTGTCTCACTGTCTCACTGTCTCACTGTCTCACTGTCTCACTGCTCCACTGCTCCACTGACTTACCGGCCTACTGATCCTCTGTCCTACTTATACCGCACTTCCTAGCCAACTGACCAGGCTAAATCCTCGCCGACTGGCCGCTAAAATACTCATCACCCTTCCGGTGTATGCTTTCTGCTTTTGCCTCATAATAAAACCATCGTCAATCGATCGTTTCTACCCATCTCGATCAGCATCCGGTTTGCAATAGGAGAACTGAACTATGGCACCTCTCGTTATGGAGCGACCAGCGTCGCTCGTTGTGGACGAACCAGCTATCATGCCCAAAGGGGCTACCCAGCGCTGGGTCTATCTTTTTAATCAACTCGATGAACTCGAAGCGTCGCTTCCCCCTGGGGATTGGGACGCGGTCCGTTCGCTCTTGGGCGGCAAAGGCGCTAACCTGGCCGAGATGACACGCATCGGCATACCAGTACCGCCCGGTTTTAGTATTACCACCGAGGCCTGCAATGCCTATCTAAGCCATGATCGTCAATTCCCACCCGGTTTGTGGGAGCAACAACTTGGGGCGCTGAGCGAACTGGAAGTGCTCACTGGCAAGCGTTTTGGTGATCCGGCCAATCCGCTGCTGGTTTCCTGCCGGTCCGGCGCCAAGTTCTCGATGCCTGGCATGATGGACACCGTGCTCAATATCGGCTTGAACGATGAAACCGCGCGCAGCATGGTCACCTTAACGGGCGACGCCCGTTTTGTCTACGACGCTTATCGCCGGCTGGTCCAGATGTTTGGCTCCGTGGTTATGGGCGTGCCGGATGAACCTTTTGAGCGCGTGATCGCGGATGTGAAAAAACAACGCGGCATCGCCTTGGATGTTGACCTGAATGCCGAAGAATGGCAGTCGATCACCGAACGCTTCAAAGGGCTGATCGTCGCCTATAAAGGTGTCGATTTCCCGCAGGATCCGATCAAACAGCTCGAATTGGCGACGCGGGCCGTCTTTGATAGCTGGTTTGGCAAGCGGGCGACCGATTACCGCAACGCCACCAATATCGCCCACGACCTGGGCACCGCAGTCAATATTCAGACGGTGGTCTTTGGTAACCTGGGTGAAGGCAGTGGCACGGGTGTTGCCTTTACGCGTAACCCCGTCAACGGTGTCAAGGAACTCTATGGTGATTATCTGATGAATGCCCAGGGTGAAGATGTGGTGGCCGGTATTCGCAATACGCTGCCCATTGCGCAACTGCACCAAAGTATGCCTGCCATCTACGCTGAATTTGTCACAATTTGCGATAAATTAGAAAACCATTTTCACGATATGCAGGATGTGGAATTTACGATTGAGCGTGACAAGTTGTGGATGTTGCAAACCCGCAACGGTAAACGCACCGCACGCGCGGCGATCAAAATTGCGGTTGATATGACTGAAGAAGGGCTCATTAATCAAACGACCGCCTTGGGCCGTGTAACGCCGGAACAGGTGGAGATGTTGCTCCATCCTCAATTTGGGGATGATGTAAAAGAAGAAGCGCGCGCCGATGGACGGATGTTGGTAGAAAAGGCCGTCAACGCTAGCCCTGGTGCGGCTGTAGGCCAGGCCGTCTTTGATGCCGACACTGCCGAAAAGTGGGCCAAAATGGGCAAAGCGGTCATCATGGTGCGCCCAGAGACCAAGCCGGATGATGTCCACGGCATGATTGCAGCACAGGGCATTCTCACCAGCCGCGGCGGTGCAACCAGCCATGCGGCGGTGGTGGCACGCCAATTTGGCACCCCGGCCGTCTGTGGCGCAGAAGTGTTAGAGATCAACGTTGAACAGCGCCTCTTGACTGTCCAAACCGAGGGTCGGACGATTGAGGTGCATGAGGGCGAATGGTTGAGCATTGATGGCGGCGCCGGCGAAGTTTACCTGGGCCAACTTGGGACACGCGATCCAGACTTTGATCGCGAAGTAGAATTAAAAACGTTGCTCACCTGGGCAGACGCCGTGCGTTCGCTGGGTGTGTGGGCCAATGCCGATTACCCCAAGGATGCCGAACGCGCCCGCCGCTACGGCGCCGAAGGCGTGGGGCTCTGTCGCACCGAGCATATGTTCTTCGAGCAAGAACGGCTCCCCACCGTGCAAGCGATGATCATGGCGCGCAGCAAGGCGCGCCGTGTAGCGGCCCTGGAAAAACTGTTGCCAATGCAACGCAAAGACTTCGAGGGCATCTTCCGGGCGATGGTTGGCCAGCCGGTGATCATTCGCCTGCTCGACCCGCCACTGCACGAGTTTCTGCCTTCCTACAACGATCTGGTGCAGGAGTTGGCCGACCTCAAGGTGCGGCTGCAACACTTCCATACCCTTAGCGAGATCGACGCCGCCCTGGCCGAAGTGCGCCAGAAAGAAGATATCCTGAGCCGGGTACAGGCATTGACCGAGGCTAACCCCATGTTGGGACTGCGCGGCGACCGCCTGGGCATCATCATGCCGGAGATTTCCGAGATGCAGGTGCGCGCGATTTTAGAAGCTGCGATCAACGTCACGCGCCAAGGCATCAGTGTGCATCCAGAAATCATGGTGCCGCTTGCGGGCCATGTCAACGAATTGAAATTTATGAAGAAACTGGTAGAGACAGTCGCGGCCGAAGTCTTCCACGAGGCCGGGATGACCGTCGATTACAGATATGGCACGATGATCGAGGTGCCGCGCGCCGCGCTGACCGCCGACCAAATGGCGAGCGAGGCCGAATTCTTCAGCTTTGGCACCAATGATCTGACGCAAACAACCTTTGGCATCAGCCGCGACGACGCCGAAGCCAAGTTTCTGATCCAATACATCGAGCAGGGTATCCTGCCGACTAATCCCTTCCAGCAACTGGATCGTGAAGGCGTCGGCAAGTTGATCGAGATGAGCGTCAAATTGGGACGCAGCGTACGACCCGATATGGCGATGGGCATCTGCGGCGAACATGGTGGCGATCCGAGCAGTATTGAGTTTTGCCATCAAACCGGCTTGAACTATGTCAGTTGTAGTCCTTTCCGCGTGCCAATTGCACGCCTGGCTGCTGCTCATGCCGCGCTAAAATATCCTCGGCCAGTAGTAGGCGAGGGTGAACCACGCGTTTGGCGATGACCTGAGTTGGCGGGTTTGGGTAAGGATACAGGTAGATAGGTAGACAGGTAGATAGGTAGACAGGTAAATAGGTAAACAGGTGATGCTTATTTGCCTACCTATTTACCTATTTACCTATTTACCTATTTACCTATTTACCTATTTACCTGTCTACCAGATCCGACTCCGTCCTTTGTTCTATACGCCTCTTGTTGAAGAAGGAGGAAATTCCATGACAACTCGTTACTCCAAAATTGTTGTTCCTCTCGATGGTTCTCCCTTTGCCGAACATATCTTGTCGCACTTGCCACGTCTGGCCACACCAGCTAACACAGAAATGGTACTGATTCAGGTGCTCGAAGCGTGGCGCTATGCGCTCGGTTCCGCTGATTTTTCAATGCCGAGTTTGTTAACCCAGTTACAGGAGAGTGCAGCGACTTATCTGGACCAACTGCGTCAGCCGTTAGAAGGCCAGGGGTATACGGTTTCCACTCAGGTCGTTATGGGCGAGGCGGCGCAATCGATCCTGGACGCGGCTGAAACCGAAGCGGCTGACTTGATTGCGATGACGACCCATGGCCGAGCCGGCTTTGTGCGCTGGGCGTTGGGCAGTGTAGCCGAGCGCGTGTTGCAACGTTCAGTGTGCCCTGTTCTCTTGGTGCGCGAGCCGATTAGCGCTGCGGATGGTAGCCTGCAACAAATTTTGGTACCGTTGGACGGATCCGCATTTGCCGAGCAAGCGCTGCCAGATGCTCAGGTGTTGGCCCAGGCAAACGGCGCCAGCCTGTTGTTGATCCAAGCGCTGCAACAACCCAGCGCAGGCAACCAGCGGCTATTATTCGACAGTGAGGCGGACGCCAACGCCCTCTTTGCCCGTTGGCGCGCAGAAGCAGAAGCGTACTTGATGGGTATTGCAGCCAATTTGAAAGCTAAGGGTATTGCCTGTACGTATCGAGTTGTTTGGGGTGATCCAGATCAAGCGATTCTAGACACGGTTGCCGATGAAAAGATCGCTCTGATCGTCATGACCACGCATGGCCGTACGGGGATGCAGCGTTGGTTTTATGGCAGCGTCGCCAACCGTGTGATGCGCGGCGCCTCTTGTCCGTTATTATTGGTGCGCAATCTAAGGCAGCAAGAAGATGCGTAAAAACTAGTACACTTGGGCGTAAGTAAGACAGTGAATCAGTAGGACAGTAGAACAGTGTTTGTACTGTCTCACTGTCCTACTGATTCACTACTGATTCACCGGAGAATAGTATGGTTATTTCCGCCCAAGTGTACTAGCCTAATGCCCAGGCAAAGAACTGGCTTCTATAACAGCTTGTTAACTCCCCATCTGGATAGTCTTTCTGACTGATTTCGGATGTATTATATAATTGTTGATTCGGTTAAGGTCTACTGTGGTTATGAGGCAATTAAGAATTCGTGATCTACAAAGCGGCGTCCTCCATTCCTGATCATATCCAAGTCACATTCGAATTGCCCGCCTGTATCTGGGCTGATCGTATTTTTTTGGTGGGTGATTTTAATGCATGGAACGAGAGTGCCACCCCCATGCACCAAGATCGTGATGGCGTTTGGCGCGCAACAATTGACTTGCCCTCTGGTAACCGATGCGAGTTTCGCTATCTGATCGACGGCCAGTGGAAAACCGATTATCATGCCGATGGATTTACTGCCAACGCCTATGGCAGCGATAATAGCGTTGTCGAAGCGACGCTGCCCCAAGCAATGCGGGTGCTGACCAGGAAAAGTAACTTGGTGTCAGAATTCTCGCCCCTTGCTTTTCGATTTGCTGGCGCGCGGCCAACCCTTGTTATTGTACGGCCTCGCACTCGGCGTATGGCGCTCAACCCGGTTACCTGACACCTTCAGCGGCCGGCTCTTGGATCCGTGGGTGTGCCTGGCGCTGCTAAGTTTTGGCCCATCTGTTGCGACCGATCCGACCCAATTTTATTTGAGAAATAGGAGGTCGTGTTATGTCTTTACCCTATCGGAAAATATTAGTCCCGTTGGATGGATCCGAGATTGCCAATCAGGCAATCCCACATGCCGAAGAACTCGCCCAGCAATCTGGCGCAGAGCTTATCCTCTTGCGCGTCGTGCCCAATACCAGCCAACAGGTGGGCTTAACGTTGGAGATGTTGATGGAATATGTGGAAAAGAACCATCAACGTGAACTTGTGGAGCAGGCGGTGCAATTCCTGGAACGGTTGACCGAGAGCTTTCAGCACCGTCATATCAA
>JBBRVA010000602.1:0-5409 GCA_038247295.1 Caldilineales bacterium
GCGAAACCTGAACTACCTGAAGGCCGATGTACGCGCGCTGGACATGCCGAAGGCGCACTTCGATGCCGTGCTCAGCGTATCGGTGATTGAGCATGTCTACCCCGAGCAAGGCGGCGATGCACAAGCCCTGGCCGAGATGAAGCGAGTGCTAAAGCCGCACGGGCACATGATCATTACGGTACCTTTCAAGCGCCAGGCCAGCGTGGTCTATGCCAGTGGGGAGGTGTATGAACGCGGGGCAGCGGAACGCAATTTCTACGCCCGTGAATATGACGCCGCCAACTTTGGTGCCCTGCTGCAACGCGCCGGTTTGCGCGCCGAAGACCGCTGTTATGTCTGCGAGCGCCCAGGCGTGGGTGCCATGGACCACTGGCAGTGGGGGCCCGGCAAAGGCACGACCGGTGCGCGTTTGCTGCTACTGGCCAAAGGCGCGCTGGAACGTGCCACTCGCAAAAGCCTGGAACCCTGGCTGGCTCGGCGGCACCTGGTGGTCACGCCCGAGGTCACACACCGACCAGTCAACGTGGTGGCGCGCCTTGCCCCGACATGACGTGCAATTCGCCTGCCGGGGGGAGCCGATGTGGTGGGCGCTGTGTTCGAGGCACACGCGGGCGCTCAACCAAGCTCATGCTGGCCTGGCCAACCCTGCACGAGCGATGGATTGCTCTGGTGCGGTGGCGCTGGATGCGCTGAAGACCTTGCAGGAGCGCGCCGAGCACATCTGCGCGCAACAGCGCAACGAAAAGAAAAAGCTCTACGCGCTGCACGCGCCTGAGGTCGAGTGCATTGGCAAAGGGCAAGGCACCTGAGCCCCACGAATTTTTTGCGAAGGTCAGCCTCGCCGTCACGCAAATGCGCAAGCCTGATGGCGGGCGCAGTCCCCTTGTACCCCGTTCGACGGCCACACACTCGCGCCGCCGTTGGAGCAAACGATCCACCTGGTGCAAGACCTGGGACGCCACCCCAAGCAGACCATCGCGGACATGGGCGACAGCGCGAGGCGAGGGACATAGTGGCGCTAGCCGCGAAGGCGGCTTTGTTGGCTCTCTCCAAACCGACGCTGTATCGGCTGAAAAGCGCAATGGTCGCACCTATCAATTTGTCTGATGTGCTCAGCTTGATTAGGATTGCCGTGGGCGACGACATTGGCGTTGCCTGTCGGCACGTCAGCTGGTTGGCATTGAAGCGGACTTTTGCACGGTCGACTTTGTACATCGTGCGCACAAAGTCGTCAGTGAATCCAAACGCGCCACCATCACCCTGAAGCTGAGCAAGCCGACGACGACGATGATGATCTCCGTAAAGCTCACTCGGAAATAATTTAATGATAAAGGTGCTTCATTTTGTAACCGATTTTCCGGGATCTCAGTCTGCAACTTCAACTCTTGCGGTAAGAAATCTGCTTGAAGCAACCTCCGAGAAACTCGAACACACTGTAGTAATAGTAGATCGAGAGAAGAGTTTCAAAGTAAAACAAATTTCACTAAAATTGTATTACATATGCATTCCGAGATTCAAATTCGGCTTGTTAAATTCGACCTTTTCTTTAGTGGCATTTATACTATTCTCATTAAAATTTGACATTATAAAAGAATCAGATATTATTCATTGTCATAAACTTACTATCGACGGAGTTTTTGGTCTATTTTCTAATATATTTTATGAAAAATCATATGTAGTTTCGGTTCGTGGCGCTACCGATGAAAAATGGTTGAAAAATAAATTTTATGCGCAGCTACTATTTAAAGCAATACTACAGCGAGCAAAGCACATATTTTTTGTTAGCGCATGGATGCAACCATTCATCGAACGAAAATACAACACTGATATTTCCATCAAGAGTAGTCTTTTGCCAAACCTTTGTGGGTGTGAGTTCAAGGCTGATTCAATAATATTCAACGCGTCAAAAAAACTTCTCTTTGTCGGGCGCCTGTCAATTTGGCGCTCGAAAGGTCTTGATAAGATCATTGAGGCTATTTCAAAAATGCCTGAACTGACACTCGACGTCATTGGAAAGCGAGACGAAAAAGCAATTGCAGAGATGCGCGAATTCGCCATCAGCGTCGACTGCAAAGCAACAGTCAATTTCCTGGGAGGCATGGAAAATAAAGAACTTAGAAATATTATGTCTGAATATTTTTGCCTCGCGATGCCCAGCTATCCAGAAACATTCGGAATGGTTTACGTTGAGGCCCTGAGCGAAAAAATACCGGTAATCACTAGCAATCGGGCGGGTATTGCAGGATATATCAACGATAAAATCTACGTCAGAGCTATAGACGAGAGAAATACGGCCGAATTGCAGGAGGCAATCATCTTTTTCATCCAAAATCAAAGTTATGTCAAACGCATCATACAACATGATAGCTCAACACTATTGAGCAACATGTTTTCAGACAATATTATTGCAGAAAAATATATAGTTGAAATATGCGAATCAAAATAATCGACTTTGCAGCCTACTAGTGGTCTGAGTCCTACTACCACAACATTCATGAGCGCGCGGTCAATCATCTCCCGTCTGTCCAAGCGTTAAAACAATGACGTTACTAAAAATCTCATCTCTTCGTCAACTTCGTATGACGACCAATTGGGACTTGACACCTAGCGTAACGAGCGCTATCCTCTGACGACATGCATCTTGGCGTGACGGAGCTAGCTGAATAGTAAATGGCAATCTCGAATGCGATCCAGAGCTATACACGGAAACGGGCGAGGCATGCTACGAAGGTTAAAATTGTCAATTTCATGGCGTAGGCCTTAAGCAGCTGGCAACGCCGGGTGTGCCGAACCTGCAGATTACATGAAACTCGCGGATAAATTTAACTAACACTCAGAGGAATTAAATAATGTTTAAGTTTCTGATTGTGATTCTGGCCTTTACCGGCGGATCTGTTGTCCATGCTGATATATTGACCAACGGCCTACTGTCAAATGATAGCGGGTTTGCGAGTTACCGTACCTTAGAAGCAAATGGAACCAGGATTTCCGGATTCCTCTCCCCCGACGGCGTTGCGGGGCGTATCGAGAGGGTACCTGACCCTCTCAACACTTCCCGGTACGTTGCTAAGTCGACGATCGCCCATGATGATGCGCTCATTGCCGGCGGTTATCGTTCTGAGTTCAGCGGCTACGACGATCCATTTCATACGGAACGGTGGTACGGATTTGGGTTTATGATCCCGTCCGATTGGTCGTCGACCAGAGACAACATCAATCTTTTCCAGATTCATGACCGGGCCGATGTCGACGAAAGCGGATTCCGCAACCCGACTTTTTACATGGAAATCGATCCTGCCAACCAGGTCAAAGTGTTTAACGCATACGACGCAGATCGTGTGACAAGCCCGCCAAACGTTCGTCCAACGGCGAACGTGGACTATGTGCGTCGCCAGCTGGCCGAGTTCTCTATCGCTCGCGATCAATGGACGTACTTCGCACTCAATGTCCGGTGGGCAGGCGATGATAGCGGGTTCATGAATATCTGGAAGGACGGTGAGCTTCTCTTTAGTGAGAGCGATCACATAAACACCTACAACGACATTCGTGGACCGTATTTCAAGGCTGGCACTTACGCGTCTGGCCTGTCCACAGGTTGGACAGCCCTGTCCAGCTATTCGACTGGCGTTGTGGTTGGCGACGGCAGCGAATCCCTGGTCAGTATTGCGCGTTTAATCGAAGCCGGCGATTCAGGGCCGATTAGCAACGTTCCGGAGCCTGCGGGTGGCGCAATGTTTGTCGCAGGGCTATTGATGCTAGGGTGGTATGTCAAGGCAAAGAGACTCATTGGTCGCAGCTGACTAGGGGCATACGTTTGCACCACGACAGCCGGCGCTGACCAGCCCGAAGACAGAAGCAAACACAGCAACGGTGCCAGCGACGTGGCCATGATGACGGGGTGCGGCACGGCGACAGGCAGCGCGACCGCGACAGCATCAGCGCCCCACCACTTCGCACGCAAATCGACAGCCGATGCCATCGCGCGCAGCTTCAAGGCGCTCGCCAAACGCGAGTCCGCTCATTGAATTACTTGACGGCAACAGCCGGCGCTGCTCCAACAATGTCAGTCATGATTGGCTGTCGAAGCAGAGACCATCCAGCGTGGATCGCTGCTGGTTAAATAGTGCAGTGGCGGCCGCGCTGCACGCGCCATCAGCTGCGCGGCGGGCAACAAGAGCCGCGCTTGATATGAACCACCGCACCAGGCGATGTCCAGAGCGCTCCGGTACGCGTCGTCGCACAAGTCGCACAAGCCACCAATGCTGCGAAGGCGGCTATTTTGGCCTTCCCAAAACCGTCGCTGTATGGGCTTAATACCGATGGCGGCACTGCCCGACTCGCGTGATGTGCTTCGATTGAAAATCATGATTGCTGTGTAGGCCCGCCTTGGGCGGCCGCTGGCGTTGCCTGTCGGCACGTCAGTCGTTTGGCACTGAAACGGATTGCGCAGGGCCGACTAACTAACGTCGGAAAGCTTGACATCCCAACGTTGACGACAGCCAGCCGCCAATATTTTAAGCTTATCCTTTTCGCCAATGATTCGTCGAATGCTGGCATTTCTTTGTGGATGAGTCGTCACTAGTTTTAGCTAATTTAGTTTTTTCATCGATAAACTTTTTGAAAATCCATAATTAATATTTAAAACCGCTTAGTTAAAGAATTAAATGTATCGGAGAAAATCACCGACTCAAGATATCTATCGCCAATGGAACGGTTTCATAGCGCTCATTTGGCTCGATGAGACACCTGCCTGGAACCAACCTAGAAGCCCGGTTCCTATTGAATTGAGCCTGCGATCTCGACATGGAACTCACTTGCGTCGGCTGGCGGCATCGGAATCAGGCTATTGGGTCGGTCCGAAACCCCTCGTCTTGATACCTTATGCGCATGCTGCTGCACTGTGACACGTCGCCGAAAATTCGTCAATCAGGCTCTTCGTCTGGCGGATATTTGAGCGACTGGAAGCGCCAAAGACAATGGACTCGATCTTTGGCTGCCGGCACACATACTCCACCGCTTCGCGCGGCGAAATCGCCCCCGACGCCAGTATCGACATCGCGACCGGCCGGAAGCGCCGTGTGTCAATCGTTTGCTCGTAAAGCGCGATGCCTCCGCACATGCGAAAGCCGATCTTGTTGATATTGGCGCAGATGATCGGGTTGTCGATGCCCTGTGCTTCCAGCACGTCCAGCAACCGCGGCACATTCATCGTGATGTAACCCGGCTCGGCCTGGTAGCGCTCGCGCACGTGGTCGTGGAAGACGCGGAACAAATCGTTGAACCCTAGCCCCAGCAGCAGGTCGGTGATGACGTTCTGGATGAAGACCACCGGTGTGTTCAGGCCGTGGAACATCTTCATTTCCGCGTCGATCAACAACTGCATGATCGTGGCCACGTCCTTGTTGGCCA
>JBBRVA010000603.1:0-5406 GCA_038247295.1 Caldilineales bacterium
AATTGTCGTCGTTTTGTTCACTTTGGTACACAACTGATAGATCCCGTTTGGTCGCTCAAGTAAAAACAGAAACGCCCCTTATCGGGGCGTTTCTGCTAAACACGTATGTGCGATTGGCGAGAATTTACGAGCGTTCTAATATTACAGCGCAAGGTTCGCTGTATTTGAAGAGGCAAGGACGAGTAAACCACTGCTGTAATCAACACCCACCTTGCGCTGTAATATTATAGACCTCGTAATAAATCGGAATGCCATCAATGACAACTTGCATAATTTGTTACCGCGTTGTTGGTGTAGCACTTGGATTCTGCATTGTAGTCAACACATCGGCATGGATTGGGGCAGACCAAAACAGCGCTCGTTCGCTCTCTGCTTCCAGCGAGGTAGCGCGCACCTGTAATTGCTCGTATGCCAACTGCAACAGCGTGGCGGCCTGTGGATCGTTCAGTGTTTTCAGCACCCGATAACAACTCATGTAGACGTGTAACGCTTCGTCGGTACGATCTAGTTGGCGCGTTTGCAAATGGGCGAGGATTGTCTCAACATAGTGGATGGCCTGCACAAAATCCTGTTGTTGCAACGCGCTGAGGGCCAGACCAGCCAAAGGTTCCAGCGCACGATTATATTGCTCCAGGTCACAGTGCAGCGCATAAGCTTCGTGGAAGGCGGCGGCGGCGGGATAGCAACCCAGTCCGTTCAAGGCGCGGCCAAGCCGGGTTAAGGCGTAGCCCACCTGACGACGGTCGCCGACCTCTTGTGCTAACGCGTGCGCCCGCTCGGCCGCTTCCCGTGCGCTTGCGGACTCACCCTGCAGCCAGTGCAGCAGGCTGAGCTCACTCCAGATTTTGCAGATCCAGCCGTTAGATTTTGTTTGTTGGAGATAGGTAAGCGCCGCGCTTTGGCATTCGTGGGCGCGTCGATAGTCGCCCATATTCAAATACATCCCGCCCAGGTAGTTGAGCGCCACCCCTTCCGAATGCAGATCTTTACGCCGCCGATCATTCTCCACAGCGGCCTGCAATGCGTGCGCCGCTTGGGCATAGTCACTGGTACAGGTAAAGAGCACCCCCAGGTTGCGTAAAATATTCGATTCGCCGCCACTGTGTCCAATCTCCCGACAGACTTGTAATCCTTCTTGGTAATACGCTTGAGCACGGTCGTAATCGCCTTCGCCCTGGGCTACCAGCAGATAGCCTAACTTGTTGTGGATCCGGTTGATGCCTTGTCGATCATTCACCTTGTGAAAGCGCGCCAATGCCGCTTGCAAATAGTTGTCGATCACAGCCGTCTTGGCGCCGGAGAACATGGCGACCGCGGCCAGATATTCATAGGCGCGGGCCGCCACATCATCAAGTGCTGCGCCTGCCACGCCTCCAATCGCTTGTAAGAGCGCCTCACGCGCCGCGGCCAGTCGTCCTTGATGAAAGAGTGCGTCACCCAGGCAGCCCCACGCTCTGGCAGCCAACGCCGCTTCCCCAACCTGTTGCGCCAGGTTGATCGCCGCTTGCAGGCTGGCAACGGTCTGCTCGGGTTGGCCGGCGCGTTGATAATATTCACCAAAGCGGATGGCCGCCTGGATCGCCGGGGCGGCTTGCGCAGCGTCGCTTGCCAAAATTTCCTGGCTGATCTGTTGCATGGTCATCAGATCAGCAAACCGCTCTTCGGTGTTGCCTTGCAATACATAGAGCGCCTCGCGCTGGACAAGCAGATCAAAACGTACCCTACGTTCAGCCAGTGGTTTGAGGGCGAGCGCCTTGCTGAGATGCAAGATCGCCTCGCCATTGGCAAAACGGGCCGCCGCGTGGCAACCGGCGCGTTGCCAGTAGGTGCTAGCTTTATCCAGCAGCGCAGCCTGTTCATAATGCGCAGCCAACTGACTGCTAACCTCATCCAGGGTGGCTGAATTGACGGTCTCCAGCGCCTCGGCCACGCGCCGATGTAAGAGCCGTCGCCGCACCTGGCTCAACCCTTGATAAGCCACCTCACGAATGCGATCATGGCTAAAGTCATAGGCGTCGGCACCCTGTTCGCGGATGATCCGGCGCTGCCACAATTCATCCAATGCTTGCACGAGCTCATCCTCTGCTGTATGGCTGGCATGGGCCACCACAGCAAAGGTAAAGCGTCTTCCAATCGTTGCGGCCAGCCCAGCTAGTTCACGCGCGGGGGCGGAAAGTTGGGTCAAGCGCGCTTGAATCACACTCTGTACTTTGGTCGGCAACAGGGTAGGGGTGAACGCGTCGCGATTGCCCCATTCCCCGATTCGCTCACGCCCCAGCGCCCGCACCGTCTCGATGACAAAAAGTGGATGGCCTTCTGTCATTTGGAATAACTGCTCTGTTTCGGCGGTGACCAGCTTGTGTTCGGCAACGTGTTGGGCCAACAGGGCGGTTTCTTCCCCTGTCAATGGCAGCAGTTCGAGGGCAGTGAGTTGGTTGGCGTTGCTCAGATCACGCAGCAAGGTCTGTAGCGGGTGGTTACCGGCGACGGCTTCGCTCCGCCAGGCACCGACGACCAGCAGCCGGGCTTGGGGTTCATAGCGCAACAAAAAGCGCAACCAAGTGAGCGTTTCGCTGTCACACCATTGAAGATCGTCGATCACGAGGAGGAGGGGCGTTTTTTCGACCAGGGTGGCGCGGGCCAGGGCCTCGAAAAAGCGTTGGCGCTGCCAGGCTTCGGTTAAGGGCGTGGGCGGAGCGAGATTGGGGTACTCGATCAATAACTCCGGCAGGAGGCGTGCGACTTCACTCAACCACGGTTTGTCCAACTTCGGCAAAGTCGGTTTGAGCGCACCGGAACGGAGCCATTCAGTCATCGGCGCATAGGCCAGGCCACCTTCTGCCTCGTAGGAGCGGGTACGCGCGGCACGCACACCCTGGGCGCTGGCCCAGGTTAGTAACTCTTGGGTTAGGCGGGTCTTGCCCATACCGGCTTCACCGGCAATCGAAACAAAGTGCGCCGGCCCGCGTTGCGCCCCACGCCAGGCGGCCAGCAAGGTACGCCACGCTGTTGCCCGCCCCACCAAGGGTGCATCGACTAGCAGCGCCGGCTGCGGCACCGGCTGACCATCCATCTTGAGCAGGCGGTGGTAAAGTGTGCGCGTCTCTTCATCAGGTTCAACACCTAGCTCTTGTTGGAGAATGGTGGCACAAGTGTGATAGTCGTGGAGTGCCGCAGCGCGATCGCCGTTGAGGGCATGAAGCTGCATTAATCGTCGATAGGCACTCTCCTGCAACGGATCAAGACCCAGTAAGCGTTGCGCATAACGGATGCCGGCCCGATATTCGCGCTGATGTTCGGCCAACTGGATCAATTGTTCGATCGCAACCATCACATCACGCTGTAATTGTTGCCGCATGGACAGCAGCCACTCATCAAAACAACTAGGCAACAGTTGACCCTGGTAGAGATTGACCACTTTACTCAGATCATCAGGATTGGCCTGCGCGCTGGGTTTGCCGTTGGTCGTAAGGCAACGCTCCAGGGTGGTTTGCAGTTCGGCAACATCCAATGTATAGGGCGCGTCTGGTCGCCATTGCACAATGAGGTGATCCTGAGTTAAGAATTGATCCGGGTTGGGCAAGGCGTTACGCAGTTGAAAGAGCAATTTACGCAGATTCGTGTGCGCCTGTTTTTCGCTGGAATCAGGCCAAAACTGAAAGGCAATGTGCTGGCGCGATTGGGGTGTCTGACGGTGGAGTAAGAGGTAGGTCAGCAAAGATTGTAGGCGCGGGGTATTAACACTCGTAATAGGTTCATCACCATAGAGCAAACGAAAATCACCTAAAAGGTCGATATGGAGGACGCGCATGGTTGGTTACCGGGTACGCAACAGCAGAGATGCACGATAGAGCAAGTATAATCGCTGGGCAGAGGAAAGACAATTCATTTTGCTTGCAATTTGTTATCAATCCACAAAACGGAGAAGCCGGAGCAATATGCCCCGGCTTCTTCCTGTACCCACTGTCCACAAACAGGCTAGATCAAGTTAAATGGTTACGGAATCATCAACACCTGGCCGACATAGATCCAGTTCGGGTTGTCGATGCCGTTGGCGGCAGCAAGCTCGTTTGTGCTGAGCCCAAATTGGGCGGCAATCATGCTCAATGAATCACCTGGCGCAACCGTATAGGTGTCGCCCATGGCAGGCGGCTCCGGCTTCACAACCGGGGGCGGCCCTTGCGGTTCGTGCGGACGCATGGGTGGTTCTTCCAGCCACATCGGTTCTTGTGGCTGCATCCCGCCGCAGCCGGGAATCTGGAAGACTTGGCCGACATAAATGATGTTCGGGTTGTCAATCGCATTGGCATTGATCAGCGCATGCACCGAGACGCCGTATTGGTTGGCGATCATGCCCAGGGTGTCACCCGGCGCAACTGTATAGGTGCAACTGCCGCCGTCCGGTCGCGTGGGTCCACCAGGGCCGGGATGCCAAGGTTTATCGGGATGTTCTGGTCGTGGGCTGCCCGTGCGGCAAGGTTTCAAGCTGATCGAATCCAGGTTGAAGTCGAACTCAACTTCGGCAATGCCCCACTTCTTCCAACCGCGGATAAAGAGCGCAATCGCCGGCGCTGGGGCTTCGAAGCGCACGGTAACGGTGCTCAAGGCGCCCGGTTCGGTACGGGGATAAATCTGCCCCAGATCGACGCCCTGCCAGTTAGCAACATTCTGCCAATCGGTGTCAAAGCCAGCGTTGTAGCCCCACTGCGCTTCGAAACGATAGGGATCATCTTCGTTGCCAGCACCGCGCAACATGCCCTTGATCGTCAATTCATAGGTTGCGCCCGGGTGCAGCCCTTTAATCTGTTGGTAGATACCGGCATAACGATCCGCATCCGGGGCGACGATGCCTTTGCTGTTGATTTCGATCAACTGGCTATGCACGCCTTCGGCTACGACTGGTGGCCATTGGTCGTCGTAGAAGCCGTAATTGGCCGCACCGCCATTGCTAAAGGAACCCCAGCTCTTGCCCACATGGCCGATTGCAACTGGGTTGAAGCCCTGCTCGAAACCGCCGTTGTAGATCAAGTCGTTGTCACTACAGCTAACTTCGCCAGTTGGCGCTGGCTGATATTCTGGCGCGTGCCAGTCGGCAGGAGGCTGCGGTTTCACACCATCCGGTGCTTGCCAGCCTGGCGCTGGTGGTTGCCAACCGTCGTCTGGACGCGGCATTGGGCCACCTGTGCCACCCGGCTGCGGCGTGGGGCCAGTCAAAGCGATGGCGTCAAAGTTGACATCTAGCTCTTCACCAGAAACGCCCCATTTCTTCCAGACGCGAATAAAAACTGTGATAAAGTCTGCTTCGGCCATGATCTTGGTCGAATAATCGCTAAAGCTGCCCGGTGCGGTGCGCGCGTAATAGGTATCCCAGTTGACATCGGTCCAGTTCGTTACGGCGTTCCAATC
>JBBRVA010000604.1:0-5399 GCA_038247295.1 Caldilineales bacterium
AGTAGGACAGTGAGACAGTACAAACACTGTTCTACTGTCCTACTGATTCACTGTCTTACTTACGCCCAAGTGTACTAGCTGTATTCACCATCTGTTCGAGGCGCAAGTGGTGCAGACACCGGACGCGGTTGCCTTAGTTTTTGCCGACCAATCCTTGACATATGCCGAACTAAACGATCGCGCCAATCAACTGGCCCACCATCTGCAAACGCAAGGCGTCAAGCCCGAGGTGTTGGTTGGTATCTGTGTAGAGCGTTCGCTAGAAATGATGGTCGGCATTTTGGCTATTCTTAAGGCTGGGGGGGCTTATGTGCCACTCGACCCGACCTATCCACAAGAACGCCTGGCCTTTATGCTGGAAGATAGCGCTGCACCTATCATCCTGACTCAAGCGGCACTGCGTTCCCTCTTGCCGCCGAGCGCGCGAACATTCTGCCTAGACACACAATGGGCACTAGTTGCCGATCAACCAATCGACAATCTACCCTCAATTGCCGATGCCGCTAACTTGGCGTATGTCATTTATACTTCTGGCTCGACTGGCCGTCCTAAAGGAGTTTGCATCACCCAACGTAATGTCCTCCGTCTTGTTCTAAACACCAACTTTCTCCAATTTACAGCGGATGAAGTCTTCCTTCAATTGGCACCTATCTCATTTGATGCCGCGACCATGGAAATATGGGGGGCGCTACTTAACGGAGGGCGTTTGGTGATTATGGCGCCTGGTCAGCCCTCACTCCAGGCGATTGGCGCGGCTTTGCGCACCTATGGCGTTACCACACTTTGGCTCACGGCGGGCCTTTTTCATTTAATGGTTGATGCGTGTATTGATGACTTGCGCGTGTTGCGCCAGCTTTCAGCCGGTGGCGATGTTTTATCTGTGCCCCATATTCAGCGGATCTTGCAAGAGCTGCCCCACTGTCAAATGAACAATGGGTATGGACCAACCGAGAATACTACCTTCACCTGTTGCTATCGCTTTCCGGCCGATGCACCAATCGGACCATCCGCCCCTATCGGTTGACCAATTGCCAACACCCAGGTTTATATTCTGGATGCCAACCTGCAACCTACGCCGATTGGTATCCCTGGTGAACTCTATGCCGGCGGCGACGGTCTGGCGCGCGGCTATTTGAATCGCCCCGCTTTAACTGCGGAGAAATTTATCGCCAATCCGTTTGGGGGAGGGAAACTATATAAAACAGGCGACCTGGCGCGTTGGCGATCTGCACCCAACGGTGGGCAAGCGGTGATTGAATTTTTGGGGCGCATCGACCAGCAAGTGAAGATCCGGGGTTTTCGGATTGAGTTGGGCGAAATCGAGACGGCCCTGATGCAGCATCCCCATATACAAGCCGCCGTCGTGGTTGCTCGGCCCGGCAACACAGGGGCGCGGTTGGTGGCGTATCTTGTTGTAAACAAGACGTATACGCCAGACCAGGGCGACTTGTCGGCATTAAGCGACAATCTGCGCCAAAAGTTACCCGACTATATGGTCCCCACAACCTTTGTACTATTGGATGTTTTGCCGCACACACCCAATGGGAAGGTGGATCGCCAAGCGTTGCCGGAACCCGAGCTAAACGGCGGCTTGGGGGCGCATACGTTTGTAGCCCCGCGCACGGAATTTGAGCTTGCGTTGGCTACGCTCTGGCAAGACCTGCTCAGTATGCCGGCTGTGAGCATTCATGACAATTTTTTCGCCTTAGGTGGTCATTCCCTCTTATTGGCGCAATTGGCTGCGCAAATTCGGGCCACCTTCCATGCCGAGATCTCGCTTCGTGCGCTCTTTCAAGCGCCTACACTAGAAGCAATGAGTATTGCCATTCTAGATGTGCTGTTAGCTCAGACAGTAGGTCAGATTTAACTAGTAGGTCAGATTTAACTAGTAGGTCAAATTTAATTATGGGGTCAATCAATAATAAAGGTCTGCTCAAGGAATGACTCAATCTGTGATCGATTCAACAAAGCTTAGCCCAGAGCAACGCAATGATTTAATGCTGCGTCTGCTGAAAACACGCCAATCCGTAATGCCGGCCCTACAGCCGCAAACACAAACGCCTGCGCCAATCGTACAAGCGCACTACCCTCCTTTGCCAGGTGTGCGTAACACCCTGTCGCCCTATGTTCAACACGAGTTGCAATCGCTCGATCAGCTCATTCGCGAAGGTAAATTGCCACCCGTTCAGGCCGTAGCGCTGGCTTACTGGCCGGATGAGTTGTTGCACAAATATGGCTTGTCAAACAAGCCGTTGGCTTTTCAAGTGCGCCCAACCGTAGCCTGCATCATGGCAACACCTTGGGGACGTATTGCCACGATTGTCCTCCCGCGCTTACATTCCGAACTGTATGTAGACCCAACCCTACTCGACTCGGTGGTCGATGCCTTGCAGTTGGCTGGGGCGATTGGCGCCAGCAGTGTCTCGCTAACCGGCATCCTGCCTTCGGCGACGGCCTATGGCAACAAAATTGCCAACGCACTGGTCAATCGCCCCGATCTGCCACGGATTACAACCGGCCATGCCATGACAGCAGCCTCGGTCGTCTTAAATATTAACAAAATTATGGCCGAGGCTGACCGCCCGCTCACCCACGAACGGGTTGCCTTTCTGGGGCTGGGTTCGATTGGCGGGGCGACTTTGCGTTTGCTGCTACAAACATCACCCCATCCACAAACGATCCTGCTGTGCGATCTCTTTCAGCAGACCCACCATCTGCAAGCTGTGCAGACTGAGCTGATGACGCAATGGGGGTTTCAGGGTGATGTGCAGATCGTACCAGTGCAGAACGAACTGCCGCCCGCGGTTTACAATGCCACCCTGATCGTGGGTGCGACCAACGTGCCCGATGTGTTGGATGTGGCGCAACTGAAGCCGGGCACATTGTTGGTGGATGACTCCGGCCCCCATTGTTTTAACCCAACTCAGGCCATCTCGCGCTTTACACAGCAGCGCGATATTTTGTTTACGGAAGGCGGCGCGGTGCAGTTGCCTGCGCCGATTCATCAACTTTATCATGCGCCGCTGGGCTTCGAAACCATCTTTGCCGACCATGAATTCGCTGATCCGCAGACCATCATGGGCTGTGTGCTGTCGAGTTTGTTGAGCAGCGGTTGGGCTGGGCTACCGCCAACCGTCGGCCCTGTTACGCCGGAAGAATGTCTGGTTTACTATCAGACAATCAATCGGTTGGGCATCCAGGCGGCATCACTCCATTGTGGCGAATACCGGTTGCCCACCGACGCCATCCAACAATTTCGTCAACAATTCTCATCTACCTAGAGGTAAACCGATGTTACCCTTGATCCCATTAACCCTGGCGGGCAGCGCCCTCGCCGCCGGTGCGGCAGTCATAAGTAGGCGCACCGCCCCAGCGCGCGACGCGGGGGCAAGTGTCCAAGCCCTGCTACAGAAACAAACGTATAACTGGCAAGCTGTGTTTGCTACGGTTCAGCGCGACCTGCGCGACCTGCGCGCCGATGTAGCTCTATCCATCACGAATTTCGACACCCGCTATCAGCACTTTGTGCAAACCCACATTAATCCATTGCTCATGGACCCCACGCGCACCGAACAATTGGCACTGTTGGCGGCCGGTCGCCAGCAGACGATGAGCCCACAAGAACAGGAGATCAATCGCCATATTGGGATCGGGATCGGCGCGGTGGCAGCCGTTGGCGTTGCCCATCTAACTGCTTTGCCGTTGGCGCCACTGGTAATTGCGACGGGTTTCTATCTGACCATCCCGCTCTTGCGGATCTGTTGGCAGATTGCGGTGCAAGAGCATCGGCTTAGCGTCGCCCATTTGCTGGCGCTCTATTTTATGGGGATGTGGTTAGGGGGCTACTACACGGTTGGCGCAGTGGGCATGATCTTACTGGGTGTAGCCCAAAAGATGATGGTAATCTGTGAAAATAATATGCGCGACAACCTGGTCTCGATCTTTGGCCAGCAGCCGCAACAGGTGTGGGTTGTGATCGCGGGTGTGGAGACCGAAATTCACTTTGCCCAGCTGCGTGTGGATGACATTCTTGTATTGGATGTGGGGCAGATGGCGCCTATCGATGGTGTGGTTGTCCAGGGTATGGCCTCGATTGATCAGCGATGCTAACCGGCGAGGCACAGCCCGTAGAAAAAGGCGTGGGTGACAGCGTGTTGGCTGCGAGTGTGGTGCTTGGTGGTCGCATTCGTGTGCGCGTAGAAAAGACGGGCAGCGCAACCACCGCCGCCAAAATTGGCGAAGTGCTCAACCGTAATGAGCAGTATCGACTAGCGACCGAGCAAAAAGCGATTGCCATTGCCGAAAAATCTCTGCTCCCGATGCTGGCTGCGGGCGCCCTGGCGTTGCCGTTAGCGGGTATAAGCGGCATGTTCGCCATTTTGGGTAGTAACTTTACGATGAATATGGTGGCGCTACGTCCGCTCACGGTGCTCAATTTTTTCAATACTGCCTCCCGCCAGGGCATCTTGATCAAGGACGCCGAAGCATTGGAGCAACTGAAACAGATTACGACAATCGTCTTCGACAAGACTGGAACACTCACGCTGGAACAGCCCCACGTTGTGCAGATCCATGTGTACAATGGCATGTCGCGCGAGGAAGTGCTCTGCTTGGCGGCCGCTGCCGAACATCGCCAGACCCATCCAATTGCCCAGGCCATTCTTGCTGCCGCTGCTGACCAGCATTTGGATGTGCCCGCGGTAGAGGCGGCCGCCTATATGGTTGGTTATGGGATTGCGGTGCAAGTGGCCGGTCAAAGGGTGCGCGTCGGCAGTCTGCGCTTTATGCAAAGCGAGGAGATTCACATTCCCGCCGCCATCGATGTATTACAGGCAACTTCGCAAGCCAATGGCCATTCATTGGTCTTTGTCGCCACTGGCGAGGCGTTGGCCGGCGCCATTGAATTACAGGCCACCATTCGCCCCGAAGCAAAACAGGTGGTGCAAAGGTTAAAGCAGCAGGGCTTGGCGCTCTATATTATCTCTGGTGACTACGAAGCGCCCACACGGCAATTGGCGGAGGAACTGGGCATTCCCCACTATTTTGCCGGTGTGCTGCCCGAACAGAAAGCCGACCTGGTGGCCAAGCTGCAACGGCAGGGTAACAAGGTCTGCTTTGTCGGTGATGGCATCAATGACGCCATTGCCTTGCGGCAGGCGGATGTCTCAGTCTCGCTACGTGGCGCCACCACTGCTGCCACCGACACGGCGCAAATTGTGTTGATGAACGCCGATTTAGGCCAACTGCACACGCTCTTCCACTTAGCTCATGAACTGGATCGCAACTTGGCCTTCAACTTCAAGGTGGCAACCGCCTTCAGCTTGCTTAGTGGGGGAAGCATTCTCTTTTTACATTTGAAATTTGTGGCTGTGGAAGTGTTGGCGGCGAGCCAACTGCTC
>JBBRVA010000605.1:0-5396 GCA_038247295.1 Caldilineales bacterium
AGCTTTGGATGCGCTCCACCATGTCGGCTGGGTTGGGGTGGAGACCTTCCAGCAACAGGGCGTTGTCGTGTAATTGCTCAATCGTGGCATCGACCAATGTGTTGTCCGCCGTGTGGGCCACCATCTGCGCCAGGTTGGCAATCAGCGGATGTTTGCGGTTCAATTCCAACAATTTCTTCGGGACTGCATAATTCTGTTCGGTCAGGCGACGAATGCGTTGCATATCGCGGTCAAAGCTATCCTCTGGCGAGACCAGCCGGCATGGGCTGTTGACCAATTGTTTGGATTCGCGCACCCCGGTTACCCGATCGCCTAACACGCTGCGAAAGCGTTCCACAAGTCGGTCGAATTCATCCTGCGGGACAGCGGCGGCCTCATTATCCTCTTTTTTGTTCGATTCGGGCAATTCCAGCCAGGCATCGTCAATATTTTGCAATGGCTTGCCATCATATTCACGTAACATGCTGGTCATAAAACCATCAATCGGATCGACCAGGTAGAGTACCTCGATCTCATTGGCGCGGAAATAATCCAGGTGAGGACTGCGCCCGGCCGACTTCAAATCTTCGCCCAACACATAGTAGATCGCCTTTTGCTCCTCACCCATCCGCTCTTTGACGGTTTTGAGCGCAACCCAGGCTTCGCCACTTTTGGTAGATTGGAAGCGCAGCAAATCGACCAAGGCTTCCTGATTGCCCATATCGGTGGCCACACCTTCTTTTAAGAAGGCGCCAAATTCGCGCCAGAACTGCAAATATTTGGCCTCGTCCTGTTCAGCCAGCGTCTTAAATTCCTTAAAAACTCGGTTGACCAGGGCGCGGCGCATCTGACGCATGACAGGGTTGCTCTGCACCATCTCGCGCGAAACATTGAGCGGCAAATCTTCCGAATCGACCACGCCTTCAATAAAACGGCAATAATCAGGCAGCAATTCCTTGTTGCGTGACTGAATTAAGATTTTGCGTGAATAGAGGCGTAGCCCATATTCATCGTTGCGGTGCATCGGGCCACGGTCGCGTTTGGCCGGCACAAACATTAGCGCCCGCACATTGACGGGCGCATCGGCTACCATGTGGACGTGCAGCAGCGGTGCTTCGCTGTCGAAGGTGATCTGCTTATAGAATTCGTCGTACTCTTCGCTCTTTACGCTGGACGGAGATTGGCGCCATAAGGCGGTGCGCCGATTGGCAACCTTGGCTTCGCCCTCTTTGCCTTGGACATAGATGGGAAACGAAACGTAATCCGAGTGCTTTTTAATGATCTGTTCGAGTTGCCAGGTGTTAGCAAACTCAGTCGCATCCTCTTTCAGCTTGATCTGAATCGTCGTGCCGCGCTCGGCGCGTTCGGCTGGCGCCAGGGTAAAGCGGCTGTCGCCAGTGGAAGACCAAGTCCAAGCCTGATCGTCTGGCCGGTAGGAACGCGAAGTGACGCTCACTTCGGCGGCGACCATAAAGACGGAATAGAAACCCACGCCAAACTGGCCGATAATTTCTTCCAGCGTGCTCTGACCTTGGTTGGCATTTTGCAAAAAGGTCTTGGCGCCAGAATGGGCAATCGTGCCCAAGTTCTGCACCAGTTCCTCGCGGTTCATACCGATGCCACTGTCGCTAATGGTGATGGTTTTGGCATCGCTGTCTGCCTCAATGCGAATCGCCAATTCGCGATCCGGATCGACCACATTGGCCTCGGTCAGCATCTCGAACTGGATGCGGTTGAGCGCGTCGGATGCGTTAGAAATTAATTCGCGCAAAAATATTTCGCGGTCGGTGTAGAGCGAATGGGCCAAAATATCCAACAACTGCTTGACTTCGGTACGATATTCGAGTGATTCAGTGGTAGGAATGTTAATCTCAGTCATCGTTGTAGCTCCAAAATTGACTCATCTAGCAAAAGTGTGCAAACCGATAGTTTGCCCTTTAGCAAAATATTGTGTTTGCACGCTTTCGGCTGATGAGCACAAAAAATATTTTTGAATAAAGGCAATGAAGTTTATCCAAAGTTTTTCTTTTTTGGATGACCTGATCTTAGTGGATCGTAAGCCGTCTGTCAAAATTTTACCCCTCAGCGACAATCCGTCCACCGCGTACCGTACTGCCCAGGACAATGCCGGCGGTGATCAAGACTAGATTTTTAATAATATACTGGCCTTCCAATGTCAAGCCGAAAGGGAAAACTGTAAAGCAGACATCGGGCAGAAGCAACAACGGCAAGGCCGTGCCCGGCATCTGCAGAAAGAGCAGCAACAGGGTGAGCCGCATAAAGATGCCGGTCATTAACCCAATGCCAATCAGCATCTCCCACACGGCTAAGACCGGGATAAAAAGATTGGGGTCCACAAAATAGATCGTATTGCGCACCAAATCTTCGGCGGGACTCATATTGGGGAAGAGCTTGAGCGCGCCAAACCAAAAGAAAATCACGCCCAACGAAACGCGCATCAGCGTGAGGCCATGGCGTGCCATCCAGCCGGTAAGGCTGGCATCAATGCGGTCGATCTGTTGGGCAAAGGGCAATTGGCGCATCAGGCGGTTTTCTAAATCGGGTTGTTGGCGTTTTGCGGCTGTTTTCATGGTAAATCCTCCTTGGTGCATAAAAGTAGATGACGGTCGTTGGGTTCATTCTAACCGGATAATCGGATCTATGTTGTGAAATATTTCACATTTCTAGTGGCAATCTTTAAACCAACCGTCGTCTAGGCAATAGAACAAAATGAATTCCAAAGAGTTTGACTTTTCGGCCCAGGTTCGTGTATACTACGAGATGTAATATGCCCCCGTGGTGGAATGGCATACACGGCAGTTTGAGGGGCTGTGCCCGTTTAGGGCGTGTCCGTTCAAGTCGGACCGGGGGCACCAAAAAGAAAGCGCTGATCTTATATGAGATCAGCGTTTTCTTTTTTGAAGGGATGACAAGATGACATTGTATATCCCTATGTCATCTTGCCATCCCTTCATCTTGTCAGCCTAACCGCGCAAATGAGGAAACGCCTGCCGCCCTGGATAAAGGGCGATGTCGCCTAATTCTTCTTCAATGCGCAATAATTGATTATACTTGGCGATACGGTCACTGCGTGCCGGCGCGCCTGTTTTGATCTGGCCGGTGTTGTAGGCTACGACTAGGTCGGCAATCGTCGAGTCTTCCGTCTCGCCGGAGCGATGGCTGACCACGGCGGCCCAGCCGGCGCGGTGGCTCATCTCGATGGCGGCAATGCTCTCGGTCAAGGTGCCAATTTGGTTGACCTTGCACAGTAGCGCATTGCACGCCTTTTCTTTAATTGCACGCTCGATGCGCAGCACGTTGGTCACCAACAGATCGTCACCGACTAATTGCACCTTGCCGCCAATCTTCTGGGCGAGCAACTTCCAGCCAGCCCAGTCATCTTCGGCCATGCCATCTTCCAGGCTGATGATGGGGAAACGGGTGCTCCAGTCGGTCCATAGGTCCACCAGCTCTTCGCTGCTTAGCTCTTTGCCTTCGATGGGAAGTTTGTAGCGGCTGGTGGCGGCGTCGTATAACTCGGTGGCGGCAGGATCGAGCGCAATAAAGACATCTTCGCCAGGGCGATAGCCAGCCTTCTCGATCGCCTGTAAGATCACTTCCACCGCCTTGACATTGCCACCCAGGCTGGGCGCAAAGCCGCCTTCGTCACCGACGTTGGTGCTGTAGCCGCCGTCGTGCAATACCTTCTTCAAACTATGGTAGATCTCTGCACCCCAGCGTACGCCTTCGGCAAAGGTTGGCGCGCCGACGGGCATGACCATAAATTCTTGGAAATCGGTGCTATTTTCCGCATGTTTGCCACCGTTGAGGATGTTCATCATCGGTACGGGCAGCGTGCGCGCGGCTACACCACCCAAGTACCGATAGAGCGGCAAGCCCAAGCCATCGGCGGCGGCTTTGGCAACGGCCAGGCTTACGCCCAGGATGGCATTGGCGCCCAAACGGCCTTTGTTGGGTGTGCCGTCTAATTCGAGCATATACTCATCCAGCGTCACCTGATCCAATGCATCATACCCGATCAGTTCGTCGGCCAGAGTTTCGTTGACATTTTCCACGGCCTGGAGCACACCTTTGCCACCGTAACGCCCTTTGTCGCCATCGCGCAATTCCACCGCTTCGTGGGCGCCCGTGCTCGCACCGCTTGGCACCATCGCCCGGCCATGACCGCCACCTTCCAGGATAACTTCGACTTCGACGGTGGGATTGCCGCGGCTATCCAACACTTCACGCCCTTTGATATAAACGATTTCTGTCATGATCTCTCCTCAATGTCGGAAATTCAAATTTGCTTTGACTTTTATGCTAACTTTTTATGCGTTTGATCGGCGCTGATTGCAAATCTTTTTATGCGTATAATCAGCCGTATATCCTAGGCCTTTTTTTGTCGTAGCGTAACAGCCAACTCTATCATGAACCGCGAAAATTGGCGAATTTAAGCGCAAAAATACGCTAAAAATAACGCTCATCAGCCGTGTCGGCGGCATCTCGACAGGCTCGGTGAGCGCGCGCTAGGGGGCACCCGTCACTGGGCGCGAACCGCACGTTGCACAAATGCGCCAAAAATTACAGGTCGGGTGCAATGACCCGACCTGTAAACGATTTATTTCTGGGGTGGAAGATATTGCGTTTCCCGTTGTGGATCAGGGCCTTTTAGCGGTCTACCTTCCGGATCAGTTGGCCAGACATCGTAGACCCAACGGACCGCCTTTTTCCACATGCTGCGCGCCGCCGCCGCTTGATAGGTGGCCTGACGGCGATAATTTTTCCACCAACCGGCCGCTTGCTTCTCGACGGGTACACTCCACTTGATGGCACAGGCGCCCCAAGTTAACCCACCGCCAAAGCCAACAAAGACGAGATTGTCGCCTGGCTTTACCCGTCCAGCATCGATCGCTTCGCAGAGCGCAATCGGGATACTGGCCGTGCTGGTATTGCCATACTTTTGCAGATTGATCATCACTTTTTCTTCAGGGATCTTCAACTGCTTTAAGACGCTATTCTGAATAATGCGCACATTGGCTTGGTGGGGAATGATCAGATCAACATCGTCCGTTGTTAAGCCGGCACGCGCCAGCACACGCTGCGTGGCCTCGGCCATGACGCGTGTGGCAAAACGAAAGACAGCCTTGCCATCCATTTGCATATAATGACCACCGTTGCCCACTGTCTCCAAACTGGCGGGCATGGCACTGCCGCCAGCCGGTATGCTCAACGCATTGGCGCCCGATCCATCGCTGCCCAACTCGATCGACATGATGCCGCCCGGTACATCGCTGGCAGCTACCAAGACCGCGCCAGCGCCGTCACCAAAGAGGATGCAGGTATTGCGGTCGGTCCAATCGACAAAGCGGCTCAACGTTTCTGCCCCAATCACCAACACATATTCGGCGTCACCG
>JBBRVA010000606.1:0-5382 GCA_038247295.1 Caldilineales bacterium
CAAAATTATTTTACAGTTTACCCATTGCTGCGTCGCCACCGACAGCATGCCACGCGATGCTTGCCAGGCGACTTCATAAGATGAAGTCACTATACTTTCTCTAGCACAAAGACCGCTGTCGTTGCCAACAGCGTCTTAAATTTACGCACCTGAATCCGGCGGGTGTGGCTCAGGTAGCTCTCCTGCGTGATGCGAATATTGATGTGGGCGCAGAATTGGGCAAAATCGGTGATCGTGAAGGCCTGCATGCGCGGTGATTCATACCAATGCTGCGGCAGATCGGGGGCGTGGGGAATGCGCCCGGTGAGCAGAAGTTCCAACCGACAACGCCAATAGCCCCAGTTGGGAATGCTGACAATCGCACAGCGGCCAACGCGCAACATCTCTTGCAGAATGTAGGCGGGGTCGTTCAGAAAAGGCAAGGTCTGGCTCAGAATGACGTAGTCGAAACTGTTAGCCGGATAGTCGGCTAAGCCTTCTTGCAACTTGCCCTGGCGCACACTAAGCCCCCGGCGCACACAGGTCAATACCCCCACCTCGCTCAACTCGATCCCGCGCCCTTTCACCCCTTTGTGATGGACAAGGTATTCGAGCAGTTCGCCATTGCCACAACCCAAGTCCAGCACGCGCCCGGCGTTGGGCACCATTTCCGCGATCGCCAACAGATCGGGACGGAGCGGGGTGGCCAGGCGCAAGTCGCGCGCGGCGGGCGCGCCCACCAGTTCAGATCTCGCGGTCACGCCAGGGCCTCAATTTTTCGGCGTAGTTCTTCTTCTTTGGATAGTTGAACCTTGATCGCGGGGACCGGCAGTGGCGACCGATCCAGCACAGGCGCGGGGCGGGCGATCCCTTCTTCGCGTACCAGACGCTCCAAAAAGCTGGAGAGCAAGTCAGTCATCGTCTCCACTTCTAGCAGAAAGGCGTCGTGACCCCAGGCGCTTTTGACATCCAAATAGGTGACATCGGCGCCCACGGCGGTGAGTGCGCTGACCAATTTTTTGCTGTGATAGCTGGGGTAGAGCCAATCGCTGGTAAAGCTGACGACCAGGAATTTAAGCTCGGTGGAATGCGCAAAGGCAGCAGCCAGCGAACCACACTCGGCTGTCAAGTCGAAGTAGTCCATCGCCTTGGTGACATAGAGATAGCTGTTGGCGTCAAAACGCTGGGTAAAGCTGTTGCCGTTATACTTGAGGTAACTTTCGACCTCGAACTCGGTTTGGAACTCGTAGCCGTAACGTTCCAGATCACGCAGCCGGCGGCCAAACTTTTGCTGCATCGACTCTTCGCTCAGATAGGTGATGTGGCCAACCATGCGCGCCACGGCTAACCCGGCATCCGGTTTGCGCCCACTCGTGTAATAATCGCCATTGTTCCACGCTGGATCGGCGTAGATTGCCTGCCGACCTACTTCGCTGAAGGCAATTAGCATGGGGCTGTGATGGGCGGTGGTCGCAATTGGAATCGCGGCCCGCAGCCGTTCAGGATGGTGCGCCGCCCACTCCAGCACTTGCATACCACCCATCGAGCCGCCCGCCGCACAGAGTAGCCGCTCGATGCCCAAGTGATCCAGGAGTTTGATCTGCGCACGCACCCAATCCCCCACCGTTACGACGGGGAAATGTAGCCCATAGGGGATGCCCGTCACCGGATCGATATCAGCCGGCGATGTGGAGCCGTAACA
The DNA here is from genome assembly GCA_038247295.1 of Caldilineales bacterium. Taxonomy (GTDB): domain Bacteria; phylum Chloroflexota; class Anaerolineae; order Caldilineales; family Caldilineaceae; genus JAPLGZ01. Next base: position 1,682 of record JBBRVA010000606.1, read on the forward strand.
ACTGCCAATCGCGTTGCTACAGATCACAAAGAAGCGATCGGTGTCGAAGGCTTTACCCGGGCCGATACAATCATCCCACCAGCCTGGCTTGGTATCCGTTGCACTGTGATAACCAGCGGCATGGGCGCTACCACTGAGGGCATGCGCCACCAAAATTGCATTCGAGCGGTCAGCGTTCAGTCGCCCATAGGTCTCATAAGCAATCGTGACCGGGCTAAGGCTCGCCCCGCTCTCCAGACAGAAGGGTTCATCCTCGGCAAAGGTGAAGGATTGCACTTCGACGACGCCGACAGAGTTTTCATAGGTCATGGTTACTCGCTTTCTTAGAGCCGACGAACGACCAACGTTGGTCGTTCGTCGGCGTGTCATGCCGTCGCCACCGCCAACGCCTGGTCCAAATCCCACAGAATGTCTTCAATATCTTCCAAGCCAACGCTCAGGCGGATGAAATCGGCGGTGACACCGGCGGTTGCCATCTCTTCTGCGCTCAACTGACTGTGCGTGGTGCTGCCCGGGTGGATCGCCAAACTTTTGGCGTCGCCGACATTGGCCAGGTGGCTAAAGAGCTTCAGATTGTCGATAAACTTCTTCCCCGCCTCGACGCCGCCTTCGATGCCAAAACCCAGGATCGCGCCCGCGCCCTTGGGCAGGTATTGTTTGGCGCGTTCGTGATCCGGGTGGTTGGGCAGGCTCGGGTGCATCACCCACTTAACCGCGGCGTGGGCATTTAGATGCTCGGCCACTTTTTGTGCGTTGGCAACATGGCGATCCATGCGCAAGCTCAAGGTTTCAACACCCTGCAGCGTGGCCCAACTGTTGAAGGGAGCCTGGCAGGCGCCAATATCGCGCAGAATTTGCACGCGCGCTTTGATGATAAAGGGCGGCAAACCAATGCCAAGCACGTCGGCATATTTCAGGCCATGATAGCTGGGATCGGGTGTGGTGAAATTGGCAAAGCGGCCGCTGGTCCAGTCGAAGTTGCCGCCATCCACAATCATACCGCCAATGCTGGTGCCGTGGCCGCCTAGAAACTTGGTCGTGCTGTGGACAATGATATTGGCGCCATGTTCAAAAGGACGGCAGAGATAGGGGGTCGCAAAGGTGTTGTCGATCATCAGCGGGATCTTGTGCGCCTGCGCAATCGCCGCGACTTCGGCAAAGGGGAAGATTGCAAGATCCGGGTTGCCCAGCGTCTCGCCATAGATGATCTTGGTGTTCGGGCGGATCGCTTTTTCGAAGTTGCTGGGATCAGTCGGATCAACAAAGGTGACCTCGATGCCCATGCGCGGAAAGGTGTAATTAAATTGATTGAACGTGCCGCCATATAACCGGCTGCTGCTGACAATATGATCGCCCATGCTGCACAAAGTCATAATCGCCATTGCCTGCGCGGCGTGACCGCTGCTCGCCGCCAGCCCACCGACGCCGCCTTCTAGGGCGGCAATGCGCTGTTCCAACACATCAGTGGTGGGATTCATGATGCGGGTATAAATATTGCCCAATTCGGCCAGCGCGAAGAGATTGGCGGCGTGCTGCGTATCGCGGAATTGATAGCTGGTGGTCTGATAGATCGGGACGGCACGGCTACCGGTCGTCGGGTCGGGTTGCTGGCCAGCATGCAATTGGCGCGTGCTAAAACCGAGCTTGCGTTCTGTGGTCATCAGTCTGGTTTCCTCCTAATTGGTTAGATGGTTGGACAAAGAATTACGCTCATCAGACGAAAGTATGCAAACAAATTTTTTGAAAGGCAAAATACCGGTTTGCCCAGCTGAGCCAAAACAAAAACCCTCTCATCTGGCCGATGAGAGGGTTCGGTGGTGGCGCCATAAGTATCGAGCGATAGCTTTAGATCCCTGGCCTGAGATCCGGCGGAAAGCGCGATGGGGCTTCCTCTCATCTTCCAGAACTTGTCTGCCGGAGTTGGCACCCTGGGCGCTTCGAGCAGCGCCTTTGCTGTCTCAATGCCGGGTTGCCGAGGTTTCATCGGGCCGTATCCCTCCACCTCTCTGGATAAGAGTAATATCATTTGGTTGTAAGGCAACTATAACAGTTTGATGCAAGCTTGTCAAACCGGTGAAAAGCAAAATTTGGGCTTTTCAAAGTCACTCTTCAGAACAAACCGATGCTTGAGTACGGTCCAACAGAGCTTGCGCCTCGGCCCGTTGCCAGGCGACAACGGATTGGTAGGCCACGTCGCCACCAAACAGATCCAGGGCGCTACCGATGCTCAGATCGACCCGTCCACGTCCATGCGCCTTGACCAGATCCAGATCGGTGAGTGCCCGTGCGCCCCCAGCATAGGTAACAGAGCAAGGCGACCATGCACCGAGCATTTCAACCAGCGTGGTGTCAATGCCCAAGCGTTGCCCTTCCCCATCCACCCCGTGCACCAGAAATTCTGCGCACGAATCCCCAAGTGTGGCCAGCGTTTCCGGCGTAATTGCCACCTCAGTAAAGCGCTGCCAACGATCCGTCACCACCCAGTAGACACCGTCGCGCTGACGGCAGCTTAGATCAAGAACCAGACGTTGGCGCCCGACTGCCGCCAGCAAAGCGGCCAGCCGTTCTGGATCAAAACGCCCTTCGCGAAAGACGTAAGAGGTCACAATCACATGACTCGCACCGGCATCCAGATAAGCAACGGCATTGGCGGGCGTAATGCCGCCGCCCATTTGCAAACCACCCGGAAATGCTTGCAACGCCGCCAACGCCGCTGCGTGATTGCCAGGGCCGAGGGCGATCACATGGCCGCCGGGCAGATCATCGGCCTGATAACGCCCGGCAAACAGCGCGGGTGACTGGTCAGTTTCAAAGTTGGTGACAGTGGTCTCGCCATCATCGCGCAAAGATCCGCCGACAATTTGGACGACGCGCCCGCCACGCAAGTCAATACAGGGCCGGAAACGCATGTGAATTTACTTTCGCTGTACAATGAGGATAAATTTAGACGCTTTCTGGAGAGAAGTTACGCGTTAGGTGCGCGCTGCTTGCTCACCCTGCGGCGGCCGCTGGATACCGTAGACCAGTTCCATCTTGCCGAATAGTTCATGCTCGCGCAGAAATTGCATGCCAATCTTTTCCATCACGCGGAGCGAGGCGCGATTTTCGGCTTCCGCAAAAGCCACAATGGCAGGCAGGTTCAAAGGGCCAAAGGCGTAGTCTAGCCAGGCCGCCGCCACTTCGGTTGCTCGCCCTTGTCCCCACCACGGCTTGGCAAACCGATAGCCCAACTCGATCTCGCCGCTTTCGGCCATGTGCAACAAGCCAGCATCGCCAATCGGGACATTGGTAGCACGATCAAAAATCAACCAGCGGCTGAAGCCGTATTGTTCCTGATAACCCATATACCGTTGTACACGGGCGATGGTCTGCTCTAGCGAGTGATCCAGCCCGGTGGGGATAGGCATAAAGCGCATCACCTCTGGGTCGCTCACCCAAGCGAACAGCGCGGACGCATCGGTCAACTGGAAAGGACGCAGGGTCATACGGGGTGTTGTGAGCATTGGGGTCATGGGGTGCCTACATTTTCAGAATAAGTAAGGCCATTGCAAAGAAATAACTGTCGACGAAGTTTCACGAAGCCACACGAAGCTTTTTCTTCGTGAAACTCGTCGATAATTTAAATTTTGAATCAGCCTAAGAATCAGATGATCTATGCTATCTCTATACGCTGTTTCAAATTCTCCAACCCTTGGCGTAAC
>JBBRVA010000607.1:0-5379 GCA_038247295.1 Caldilineales bacterium
TGGTGGGGCCAGCGACCACGCCGTCAGCGAGGCGCTTTATCTGACCGACCCCGACGGCCACGGCATCGAAATCTACCGCGATCGCCCGCGCGACGAATGGCAATTCCCGGCCGGCACCTTGCGTATGACAATTGATCCGTTTGACATGGAAGGTGTGTTGGCCGAGCTAAAGGGCAACGAACCAGTGTGGAACGGGTTCCACCCCGCGACGATCATGGGCCACATCCATTTGCACGTGGCCCACATCCCCGCTGCCGAACATTTTTATACGGATGTGCTTGGGTTTGATCTGATGGTGCGCTATGGGGGGCAGGCCAGCTTTATCGCGGCCGGTGGCTATCACCATCATATGGGGTTAAATACCTGGGCTGGCGTGGGTGCGCCGCCGCCCCCGGCCGATGCTGCTCGCCTGAACTGGTTCGAGGTGCGCCTGCCCGATGCCGCCGCGCTACAAGCGGTCGTGGAACGGGTGCGTGCGGCTAATCTGTCCTTAGACGCGTTGGAAAACGGCTGGGCTGTGCGTGACCCGGCCCAGAATTTGATTCATCTGGTGGCGTAAGGAGAGTAACCAAACTATCCGCCCATTCTGTTGATCCGAATTCTCACCGGCCGACACTCACACCTGCCACATAGCCACTGGCCCACGCCCACTGATAATTGTAACCGCCGATGCGTCCGTCTACATCGCAGATTTCGCCGCACAAATATAAGCCTGGGCAAACGCGCGATGCCATTGTGCTGGGATCGATCTCGCCTAGTGGCACGCCGCCGGCAGTGACTTCAGCCACGTTCCAGCCACGATGGCCGCTGATTGGCAACGGCAACGCTGTGACCAGGCGCACCAGGGCTTTACGCTGCTCGCGGGTGATTTGATGGCCGGGTGCGCCTGGATCAACACTGGCTTGTTCGCACAACCCACGCACCAACCGTTCCGGCAGACCTTCGTGCAACAACTTGAGGGGCGTTGCCCATCCCAATCCCTGTAGCGCGGCGTCGAGTGTCTCACTGCTCTGCGCCGGCCACCAGTTGAGTAGCAGCGACACGGTCGGATCGTCCATTTGCGCATCCAGGAAATAACGGCTGATATCGAGCACGGCGGGACCGGAGAGGCCAAAATGGGTGCAGAGCGTCGAGCCGGTGAAAGCGACCAATTTCTTGCCATTGCCCGCGCGTACTTCGAGCGTGGCTGGCAAGGTGAGCCCACTCAGCGCAGCAATGAAATGGTCTTTAGGCAAGGTAAGCGGAACCAGGGCTGGAAAGACGCGTTCTGTGATCGAATGGCCTAGTGAACGAGCAAGGGTAAACCCATGACCATCGGATCCACTTTTGGGCAGGCTCTTGCCACCGGTGGCGAGGATGAGGTTGGTGGCACGCAATTCGCCCCAATCGCCGCAGAGTGAGAAACCATCCGGCTCGCGGTGGACAGTTGCCACACGATTGGGGTGACAAATTTGGGCATTGGCGCGCCGCGCTGTCACTAGCAATGCATCCAAGATGGTGCGGGCACTGTCGGTGGTAGGAAAGAGTTTACCGGTTGCTTCGTGCTTTAATTCGACGCCCAGTGCCTGGAAGAAGGCGACTGTCTGCGCAACATCAAAGCGACGCAGCACCTTGCGGATGGCATGGCGCGAACCGCCGGCGTAGGCTTCCTCTGTCACCACATCATGCGTCACGTTGCAGCGCCCGCCGCCCGAGACCAGGATTTTGGCGCCCAACTTTTGAGCGCCATCCAGCACAACCAGTGTGCGTTTGGGATTGGTGCGGCCGGCCCACGCCGCGGCAAAGAGGCCGGCCGCCCCTGCACCAATGATGGCAACATCGGCGTGATCAACGTTCATGGTGTTTCAATGGCGTTACAACCATTCCTCTTGCAAGATGGCGTATTGATATTCGTCGGTCCACTCACCCTTAGACCAAAAGCTTTGCTTAAAATGGCCTTCGCGACGCATGCCTAAGCGTGCCATCAGGGCAATCGACGCCATGTTGCGACAATCGGCCAGTGCAATGATGCGATGTAACTGTAAGCGGCTAAAGGCATATTCGAACAGGGTTGTGATCGCCTCAGTCGCATAGCCTTGGTGTTGATAGGCACGCGCCAGCGTGTAACCAACCTCGCCTTGGCTATGTTCATCGGCCTTGGTGTGCAGGGCACAATCGCCAATCAATTGACCATCGGCTTTGCGTTCGATAGCAAACTGAAACCATTCGCCCGGTGTACCTGGGTGCGATTCTTTTAACTCTTCGATAAATTGTTGTGCCTCGTGGTCGCTAATCGAAGTCCAGCTTTGGTAGCGTGCGACTTCAGGGTCATTGCGGTAGGCGACAAAGGCAGCCAGGTCGGCACTCTGAAAGCGGCGCAACCGAATCCGGTCGGCCTCAATTTGGGTAAATAATAGATCGTGCATTGTTTATCCAGTGGTCGCAAAACTCATATAAATTCCCCACAAGACGAGCGCATTTTGCAGCGCATGCATTAGAATCGTGGGACCAATCGAGCCGCTCCGCTCGCGCACCCAGGCCAAAATGAGCCCGACGAAGAAGAGACCGGGCAGCAGAATCGGAATTACATGCAGCAGCGCAAAGGCCAGCGCATTCGCCGTGATGGCAACGGGAACGCCCCAGCGCTGCCGCATAACTGGATAGAGCATACCGCGAAAAAAGATTTCTTCGGCAATCGGAGCAATGATCGCAATCAAGACGAGTAACACACCAAAATCCACGGGGGTCAGACTCATCCCACCCGTGATCTGTTCGATTTGCGGGTTTTCAAACGCTCCATCCGTAAAAGGCAAGACAAGGACTAGATTGATCAGCGCCATCCCCATCAGTTGCAACGTTGTAAGCACAGGCGCTAGTGGCGCCCACCACCAGTCAAAGGGGCGAAAGCCGAGCTGGCCCCATGAACTGCCTGGCCGGCGCACCGCAAAAAGATAGACCCCTAACACCACCATTGTGTAGATCGCCGTGACCGCGATGAAAACTGGCGCCGAGCTCATCTTGGCACTTTCGGCCAGCGGACGACCGGTGGCAAATATGATGCCAGCCAGCACCGCGCTCAGCACGAGTGTGCCAACAATCATGAATAAGGTTGCTTTGACGATTTCGCGCCAGCCCCACGGTAAAGGTGTTGGCGCAAGCGGCTGCGGCTCAGAAATCAGATTGAGGTTAGTCACGAGCGTCTCCAATATAGGCAAAACGTGGCGTCGGTGCACCATCCACCAGCACTGTCGCTAGAAACATGGCCTTAGGACGCACCCACAGATCGAAATTACCATAGCAGGTGCGGTAAACGACCAGTTCTTCCTCGGTTTCGCTATGGCGGGCGATGCCGATTACTTCATATTCTTTGCCTTTATAATGGCGATAGCGACCGATGGGTGGGGTTGGATTTAAGGATGGGTTGGGCATAGAATGATCTTTCCGTAGCTTTGATGACAAGTAAGACAATGTAACACAGGCAACCAGGAATCGATAAAACAGCGTTTGCGCAATTTTACAGCCTCAACAAGCTGTGATAAGCTTGACCCGCTTCTGCTTAGAAGTGCGGCGGTAATGCTGATGGTGATAGTATACGAACTATTTTACAGAAGTTAGTATACGCTTTCAGCACTGATTATACCGCATCGTTGATTGCAATCTGCATTTGAAGTAAAAATTGTACGTATTGAGTTCCTCGAAAGGAGACGCGTCCATGACAGCCAAGGTATTTACTCGTAACAACTTAATGGAACTGAGGACGCGCCTGCTGCTCGACCGGTAATCGGTCGTTCCAACTGGTTTTTATATACAGTTGACTAGCCGCGGGTGTATCCAACCCCGTGGTTTTTTCGTTAGGAAAAATCACTGCCCAACCAAGTCTATTGTGCCGTTGCGACGGTGTAGTGGCCTGGACGCTTAATATTCGCTTGGCAGTGAAGCAGCCTGATTGTTGTACTCTTGAAGCCACGGGGCTTGTAGGCGCCCGTGGCTTTTTCTATTGGTCGCGGGTCGGTTTTGCAGCCTGATTGATGATGAAAGAAGAGGAAACGTGCATCACAGCGTACAAACCATGCTGATCTCTGTTATCCAATATCAAAGCTTGACCGAATCAACCCTGTGTGGATTACAAAGGAAAACCAACCGTGACCATTGACCCATTTTATACCGACGAGTACGATGAATACGTCGAGAAATTTCATCTGAATGGTGAAGCGCCGCGCGCATCTCGCCGGAAGGTTAAACCCAACTATAAACCTAAACAATCTGCCACGCAGATTATCGCGACGTTGGCCGACGAAACGGCTGGCCTCGAAGGTGGTTTCAAAATTAGCTATACGCCGGCGCGCTTTGAAGCAGAATGGCTGCTCTCTTCGCTGCAACCCTTCTACGATCAAGGCTTGATCAGCGACGTGGTAAGCCAGGTAAAAGGTGGCAAGGAAGCTAACGTCTATGTGTGTAAGGCCGATCCGGCCACAGGGCTGGACTTGATCGCCGCCAAAGTTTACCGGCCACGCAAGTTCCGCAACCTGAGCAACGATCGACTCTACCGCGAAGGGCGCGAGCTGATGACCGATGACACGTCGATCAATCGGCGCAAAGACAGCCGTGTGACGCGCGCAATCAAAAAGAAGACCGTATTCGGCGCCCAGCTCTTGCATTCGTCTTGGCTGATGCACGAATATGGCACGCTCGGCCATTTGCACGACCTGGGCGCCGCTGTCCCCAAGCCGATCTCGGCTGGCGAAAATGCGATCTTGATGAGCTACGTCGGCGACGATCGCCAAGCCGCGCCCACCCTGAACGAAGTGCGGCTGGACAAGAGTGAAGTGCAGCCGCTCTTTGAAGAGGCCATGCGTAATGTCGAGCTGATGTTGAAAAACGGCATGATCCACGGCGATCTGTCGGCATATAACATTCTCTACTGGGAAGGCGACATCACCTTGATCGACTTTCCGCAAGTGACAAACAGTGTGAAGAATGGCAGTGCCTACTTCATCCTCAAGCGCGATATTCAGCGCGTTTGTGAATATTTTGCGCGCCAGGGTCTACGTTACAATCCTGTCACCATCACCGACAAACTTTGGTGGCAATACGTAGGGCTGGATCCCGTCCGGCGCTTGGAAGAAGAAGTAGAATGAACTGTAGTGCGTGGGCGTTGATCGCTTGTCCACGTACCAATAAGACAAATAGGGCGTTATGCTAGTTGGGCAAGCCACAGCCGCCGCAGCACATTGTTGACGTACATCAGGTTGCGCCGCCGACGATTAAACCGACTTTGGCTCGGCAGCTGGGGGAACAAAGCCCGGTGCGCTTGCAGGTTACTCAACAAATCAGTTTCGACCGCCCAGCCTTTGCACTCACCGATCAGACTGAGCGCAATCAATTCGCTATCACTAAAAA
>JBBRVA010000608.1:0-5366 GCA_038247295.1 Caldilineales bacterium
GTGCAAGGGCGCCTAGCGGGTTTCGAACCCGCAACCTCTTGATCCACAATCAAGCGCTCTGCCATTGAGCTATAGGCGCCATAATGGCATTCGAAGATATTGGTGGTGCTAGTTGAGAGGCGTCAGAACAGACAAATCTGTTTGACAAACTGGGGGACAGGGATTCGAACCCCGATACACAGCTCCAAAGGCTGTTGTCCTGCCGTTAGACGATCCCCCATTAATAATTAATAATTAATTGTGAATAGTTAATTGTTAACGAAGGGGCCGTAATAGGATTCCATTAACAATTAATTGTTAATTATTCAACAATAATTATTAGTAAGGTGCCGAGACCCAGGATTGAACTGGGGACACCAGCATTTTCAGTGCTGTGCTCTACCGGCTGAGCTATCTCGGCAAAAGAGTCGGCCAGATTGGCCGACCCTTTCGAGAGCGGGCGAAGAGATTTGAACTCTCGACCTTCTCCTTGGCAAGGAGACATTCTACCGCTGAACTACGCCCGCATGATATATACTTGTACTACAGTGCTCACAAATCTACAAATTTTTGCCACAGGTAGAATGCGCCTCTGGTAAGTGGACCCGGTCGGATTCGAACCGACGATCTTCTCCTTGCAAAGGAGACGCCTTCCCGCTAGGCCACGGGCCCATAATTTCTTACCCGCTAGTGCCGACGAGAGGACTTGAACCTCCACACCTTTGCAAGTAATAGATCCTAAATCTATCGCGTCTGCCATTCCGCCACGTCGGCCTGCACGAAGCCGCATTATAACTGACTTTGGCGGATACTGCAAATTTACATTTGTAAATTTGGAATGGATTCATACCCCCGATTCTGTCAACCGAATCACGCGCTGCATGAAGCAGAGTATGCGCCGATTGCTCCGTCATCTATCTCAATCTAATTTTACTCAATTGGCAGGCAATTGGCAGATTAGACATGGCAGTTTGTGGCTTATTGGGTATTACCCAACCTCACCCGCACCGCTGCGACGAGATTGAACCGACCTTGCAGCCAGCCCAACCCACTCGCCTTGCTTCCAGTTGCACGCTCGCCCAGCCGAATGCATTACTACACTCGCTGGTGGGCTCTTACCCCACCGTTTCAACCCTTACCGTGAACTTCGTAGAAATCCAGGCGGGACTCTTTTCTGTTGCGGTTGTAGTCAAGCATATTTGCCGGCAAACCAACAATTAATGCTCGCCCTCACTTACGGTTTCATGAGGCAACCTTCTTGTTTATGTGATATAAACAAGGTGGAAGTCGGGAAGTTCCTCTATCCATTGATCAACAAGCTGTCAGCGACAAATTATCAATCAACAAACAGCGACGGATTGAATCCATTCATTTTTAAAATTGTTAATTTGCAATGATTAACTAACTTTATAGGTTAATTAATAAGCCTATGTAGCGGCCAAATAATCAGCAAGCACCTAAAGCACACAATTTGATTATGTGAATACTATATCATGGCGTTGATCATAGGTCAAATTTTATAGCGAATGGCAGCCAAAAAGCCCGGTAGTACGCTACTCATTACCGCCGACAGGGGCAGGTTCCCCGGCCAGATCGAGCTCTGGTTGGCGAGGTCCTTCCACCCAAACTTGCCCATCTGACCAATTTTCTTGTTTCCAAATTGGTACAACGGCCTTTAAACGTTCAATCGCATAGCGGCAGGCCTCGAAACAGCCATCATTACGATGCGGTGTAGCGACTGCGATCAAGACACTTGATTCGCCAATTTCGCAACGGCCAATCCGATGCAGAATGCTAACCGCTTCTACCTTGGGCCAGCGCGCTTGAATTTCATCCCCAATGCGCGCCAGCATTGGTTCGGCCATTTCCACGTACGCTTCGTAGTTCAAAAAGTCGGTGCCGCGTTGACCTTCTAAGGTTACAGTTTCACCGCGCACGACACCGGCAAAAGTGGTGATCGCACCACAATTGGCTTGGCTAACCCGCGCCGCCACATCATCAAGTGACAGCGACTGATCGGTGATCTCAAAAAGCTTTTTACTCTTCATCCTATTCTCCAATCAGAAAATTCCCCATTATTTTATCCAACACCACCAGAGACAGGCGGCATCAGCGCCACCTCGTCGCCATCGGTCAGCACGTGCTCGGGTTTGGCGAACTCCAGGTTTACAGCAGCGTAGAGCGTGCGTCCGGTCAAGTTTAAGGCCGGATGCTGCTCAGTTAGTTGGATCAACAACGTGTTTAAGGTGCTACCGTCCGCCAGTTCAATTGTCTGTTGCGACCAGCCAGCAAGCTGGCGTAAGGTGGCAAAAAGTTTTACTTGAATGCGCATTATTACTCTCCCGCCTGCCAATTACCCGATTTGCCACCTTGTTTCTCCAACAAGCGAATCTGACCGATCACCATCGTCTTCTCCAGCGCTTTGGCCATATCATAAATGGTCAAGGCCGCTACGCTGACGGCGGTCAGAGCTTCCATTTCCACCCCCGTCTGCCCGCGACAGCGCACCGTGGCCGTAATCCAGACGCGGCTGCCCGGTTCATCAATTATAAAATCGACGGCCACTTTGGTCAGCAAAAGAGTGTGGCAAAGTGGGATTAGGTCGGGTGTACGCTTGGCGGCCATGATACCGGCAATGCGCGCCGCAGCTAAAACATCGCCTTTGGGTACGGCGCCGTCGCGGATAGCAGCCAGGGTGGCAGGCTGCATTTGCACGATACCTTGCGCAACCGCAGTGCGAGTGGTGACTGCTTTATCACCGACATCAACCATGGCCGCGTGGCCACGTTCATCAAGATGGGTCAGTTGATTTGACATAGCAATAATGTTATACCGTTTGTTATTGTGGATAAGGAAGCAGGTAGACAGGGAAACAGGGAAACAGGGAAACAGGTAGAAGTAACCTGTATACTTGTCCACCTGTTTCCCTGTCTACCGATAGTACGGTTCATTCGTTAAGTAAGAGAGCCGTGACAACTGCACCAACCGGGAGTTCACCTTCGGCTTGCGGCAATTCCAAGAGTGCATTGGCCGTACGCATGCTGAGCAAACGGCTGCTCGACTGACTGCCGGTGCTGACCGCCAGGAAACCGCCATTGCCATGATTCAGGTGGCTGGCCCAGCGCAAGGTGGCCCGATGATACTCTGGGCGATAGGCATCGAGCCGCAATGGTTGAGCTAGATGGGCCTGCACACGGCGCAGATGGGGGTCTGGCCAGCCGGCCAATTTGCGCAAGGCGGGCACGGCCATCAAGTAGAAAGTGACCAGGCTACTGACCGGATTGCCGGGTAGACCAAAGATCAATTTACAGCGGCCCTCGACCATAACTGTGGCAAATGTAAGTGGTTTGCCCGGTTTCATGCGGATACGGCCAAAGTGAACTTGACCCGTCTCAATCAGGAGCGGCTGGATCAGGTCCAGATCGCCCATCGAGACGCCGCCCGAGGTGAGCAAGACATCGGCAGTCTGTAATCCGTGTAAAATACGTGCTTCTAATTGGTTGCGTTCATCAGGGGCAATGCCCAAGTCTACGACAACACCACCGGCAGCCGTGACGGCAGCGGCCAAGGTGGCCCGGTTGCTATCATAAATTTGACCTGGCCCCAGTGGCGATCCCGGCTCGACTAATTCGTCACCGGTCGAAAGAATGGCCACGCGTGGGCGGGGATAGACGGCGACCCGCGGCGCACCAACTGTCGCCAGCAGTCCAATTTCGGCCGGACCAAGTGTTTCGCCCGCCTCTAAAACAGATTGGCCAGCGCTCACATCCACACCAATCGGCCGCACATCGTCACCAGCATGGACTTGCGCACGGATCTGAACCCTGCGTTCGCCATTAGCGGCTGTGATGGGCGTGGTCTCTTCCACCATAACCACGGCGTCGGCGCCGGAAGGTAGCGGCGCACCGGTCGTGATATAAGCGACGGTGCCTGGTGTAATTTGAAAATCGGCAACCCGCCCAGCAGTGACTTCGCCAATCACTGGATATTCGCCCGGTCCATCCGCAGCCACCACGGCATAGCCATCTTTAACCGAAGCGGGAAAGGGCGGCAAGGGCGTCGGTGCGCTTACGGTTTCGGCCAGAATTAAACCCAACGCCAGCGGCAGATCGAGCGTTTGTACGGGCAGCGGTTCAGCAAAAGACAACACGGTTGCCAGCGCGTCTGCCACAGCCAACATTGGATAGGAGGATTCAGTCTTCATATCGTAATCCTTTATTGGGTAGGATGACAAGATGACAAGATGACAAGATGAGATCATCTCGCTGATCATCTTGTCATTCTGTCATGCTACCGCCTGGCAGATAAATTCGATCTCGTTACCGTCTGGATCATTCACGTACATAGTGCGGCTGGCCAGTACGGGGTGTTTACCGCCACGCGGTTGTAAACCTGCGCTGACAAAGGCCGCCTGCTGCCCATCGAACTGTTCGATCGGCAGTTCAAACGCCAGATGATGGAGTTGGTAGCCGCTCGGTTTGGCCTTGACCTCATCAGGCTTGGGCACCAGCACAATCATCTGTGGAATGCCGGCGTGGCCTTCGCCCGCCTTCAGAAAGACATTCGGCAAATGAGGTGGCGAGATAACCTCCAGACCAAGCAGATCGCGGTAGAACTGCACGGCCTTTTCCTTATCGGCCGTCCAAAGTACAATTTCAGCCAGGCCAACGATGCGGGACATAAGTACTCCTTATTGGTGAAAATTAGGGGCAAGTAGATAAGTACACAAGGAAACAGGGAAAATCACTTCTTTATTGGTCTACCTGTCTACCTATTTCCCTAAGCGCAGCGGCATCTACCTGTTTCCCTTAATCCAGAATTACTATACCGGCGAATAACGTCATCGTCAACTGTGCATAACGGCGCCACTGTCCTCCGTCAACATGATACTCGTGACACCGGGGGCGTATACGAGCTCTTGGGCAGCGTGCGGCGTACATTGAATAAAAATCAGGCTCAGACTAGTAGGCGCGCCAACCTTTGCCACTTGCTCGGCCAAACCATGTTCTTCGATCCACGCAACCAAATTGCGCCGCTGACGCTGTGCATTCTTTTTCAAAAATTCCACTTTTTCGCCCCGATTGCAGTGCGCCAATGCCTCTGACGAGGGTCGATCCAACGCCACTACTACCTTGATCCAATCTGCATTCACCTGAGATAAATCAAGCGGTGCCAAGCGATGCTCACTCATAGTCTCCTCCCGAGAACTACCCGGTCAATTTGGCAGGGCCCATGAACCGAGTCCAGTAGCAACTGTCCATCCTAAACCTGAAAGCGAGCCAGGCCCGCCCCCACCCGATCCGGTGCGGCGGTGAGGGGTAGCACCTGGTCGCGTAAACGTTGGCGTAATTCTGCACCGCGCAAACCGGGATTGGCAGCCGCGGTCA
>JBBRVA010000609.1:0-5361 GCA_038247295.1 Caldilineales bacterium
GCCAGCCCAGACGTTGCGACGGCCACCGGCGACGCCTTTATGATGAACATGTCGGTGCAATCCACCATTCAGTTGGAAGGGCGCATCCTGGGCTTGACCAACAATCAAGGTGTAGCCGGTGATACAGCGACGATTCTTGGCATGTTGCTGGATCGCAATGGCACGATCAAAGGCGCGACGATGTTAGCCGCTATTCAGAGCGCACGTGGTCAAGACCTTCTGCTCTTGAAAGATGATGGCGCTCACAACGACGGCGCGGCCGATGATGGCATCTACGGCGCTCTCTATGGGCAGACGACGGTGGGTGGTTCGTACAATGTGCGGATTATCGCCACCTTCAAAGACCCAGCCAACCCAGCTAACAATCTCTTCCGTGAATGGAATGGCGGCTTCTGGATCGACGGCCCCCGCCCCGACCAGAAGTGTGACGAACGCACGGACAAAGATTGCGACGGCATGCCAGATGACTGGGAACGCCGCTGCAAGCTCGATATTACCAAGAATGACGCCCTCGGTGACCTGGATCAGGATGGCCTGACCAACATCGATGAGTTCAACCGCGGTACATTACCTTGCCGTGCCGACACCGACAAGGGTGGCGAACGCGACGGCTCGGAGGTGAAGTACGGGCGCAACCCGCTCGATCCACAGGATGACAAGGTGCTCACGCTCGGCCATATCAACGTGCGGCCGCTCAACACTCGGGTCTTGATCGACTGGCGCAAACCGATCTCCTACACCGACGTGTTGGTCTATGTCTCCACCGATAGCAACGTTTTGGGCCTGCCAACTTCGATGTGTCCGCAGGGCCAATGCACCGGTGACTACATGCTCGAAGGGTTGGAGAACGACAAGACCTACTATCTGCGTCTGACAGGCAAAGTGGGTGATTTCGAGGGTGACTACAGCGACCCGATCGCGGTGACGCCTAAGCTTGACCCCGATATGCCCTCGGGTGCAATGTTGATCGAGAATGGGGCCGAGGTCGTAAAGTCCAAGAACGTGGTGCTCAATATCAGCTCGACCGACACACCGCTCAATGGTGCGGCCCAAGGCGCCAATGCCCACCTCACCGACCGCCTCTCGCTGATCTACAACGAGGTTAGCGGTGGCGTGGAGATGCGCATCGCCAATGATGAGAGCATGGCTGGCGCTGAATGGGAACCGCTGGCCGCACAAAAGCCTTGGACGCTGGCCTGCGCAGATGGCCAGGTCTGCACAGTCTTCGCCCAGTTCCGCGATGCTGCCAACAACGAGTCGTTGGTGGTCAATGACTTCGTTGTCTTGGACGAGGACGTGATACCGCCCACCGGTCAGCAGATCTTCCTGCCGTTGGTGAGCAATACGCCTTAGGGTAGTAGAACAGTAGGGCAGTAGAACAGTAGGGCAGTAGAACAGTGAGACAGTGTTTACCCATTGTCTCACTGTCTTACTGCCCTACTGTTTTAGGCAGAAAAACTCGGCCGGCCGCACTTGAAGCCCAGCCAAATGGCAGTTGCCATTGATCAAGCGCTTCCCTTCGGTTACTTGGCGACGTTTTATTGCTCCGTTACCCCAACATCGGCCAGAACGACGGGCAAGTAAGCGCGCGGCGTACAGTTGACGAGGGTGATTTGGACGAGATAATCCGGCCAGGGTTGATCCGGCTCCAATTGCCGAAACGGCGTAGAGCCCTGGAACATGTCAAAGTGCGGGGCGACAATATCCCCAGTAGTACCGGACGCTGGCTTGTAGAACAAGGTGGCGGTATACGTGTCGCCAGGCGCCACCGGCTGGAGCGGATAGGCATAGCCCACATCCGCCGCTTGCACTTGTTGACCGGGGAATTCGCGATAGCTAAACGTGAGCGGGCCGCCACTGGCCCATGTTGCGGTGCCCGTGTTCTGGATCCACGCCACCACAGGCGTAACGGTGCCCGTGCACAACGTCGTCGGGGCCTGACCATCACCCGTGGACCAGGTCATTTGCAACGGCGCCCAGCGATAGGCCGGTGTTTTGAGCGCATTGCCGGCATTGGCGTCGCGGATGTGGATGTTGGTGTAGTAGTGGGTCAGAATTTGGCGGGCATCCGCCCAGCGCACATTCCAGAAATCACCATACCCATCAGCATCATGCGGATAATTCGGGTCTGTGGCTGCCGCTGGGCCGCGCGATGAAGTATGCCCAAAACTCCAGCGACTGGCCCCTTTGGAGGACATGCCGCCGTTACCGGTGCCATCCTCTATCCCATAGGCTGCACTGGTGGGATCCTCAATGCTGAGGCGTGGGTTGTACCCGTTGTCCACTAAGGTTTCTCCCGTTCCTTCGGTTGCCCCTTCTATCGTCGACGCACCGTTATCTGCGCCATACAGCGCGGTGATAGGAAAATCGTTGGTTGGTGGCGTTAGATAGTCGCGGTCTTTCATCGCGGCCAACAGACGATTGCGTTGCGCAGGTTGCGTCAACAGAAATTCATAACTATAGGGCACAAAGACATGAAATTGGGTAGAATTGTCAATGGGGGCGTAGTGTTGGGCATCTAGAATGCGCTGATAGATGTACGTGCGGGTTGCAATCGTCTGCGCTGCCACCCCAGCAAGTGGTTTATTGCCCTGGCTACCCAAGTGCAACCCATATTCCTGTGCCACCACATCCCATAAATATCGTTGCTGTGGCGCATAGGCATTGACCGCGTCATCGCTGTAATCGCCATTATTGTTTGTATCCACAATGGCTGGACCGTCAATCATGATCTGGGGTGAACTTGTATCGAAGGGGTAGGCATGAGCTTGATCACCTACGTAACCCGTACAGCCATAACTTGTACGGGTTGTAGAATCGTTTTGATCGCAAAGCTTTTCAGATATAAGTTTCGATCGATCATTATTGAGGCTATACATTTTTACTGTTACCTGCATAGGTGGCGTGCACGAGTTTTGTGCAGTTGCAGAATGAAACAACAACAGCTCGCAGGTCAATGACAAGAATACAATAAAACCTCTCCAAACAAATCCTTTGGTAATAATGTCCTTTTGCATAGAATTCGCTCTCATTATTCCCCTCCAATCACGACGGTAGATGCGCATAAAGCGATGACTGCATTGGTACCCGTTGGTGGGAAACAGCGAAAGATAAAATGCGTTCCATCAGAAGACCAAGCTAATGAATCATCGATCCAACCAGTGACAAGCAGATTCGTGAATGAATCCAAAAGGCGAAACTCACCTGAAGTAAGATCAACCAGATAGAGTACAAATTTTCGAACAGGCAGACTACTATTATCTTTACCTGCAACGAGCAACTGGCGACTATTAGGGGCCCAGGCAATATCATCAGCATAAAAAAACCGGGGGAGTTGAACCCACTGGAGATTACCAGTGGCAACATTCAAGAGCACTAAGCGGGTGCCGTTTCTGAAAGGCAAATCGCCTTCGACATGAGCGATGGCAATGGTCAGACCATCAGGGCTCCATTGTGCATCAAACGCCCAGGGATCTCCATCCGACTCTACCGGGGGTGAAAGGGGATCTTTGGGAAGATGCAAATTATAAGGTTGTACTACGCCGGTTTCCGTATTGAAGATAATAAAACCACCTTGATCAGAAATAATAACGTTAGGTTCGGTCGGATGCCAACGCACGATGCCACCAATACTACCCAGTGGGGCGTTAATTCCATACGTGTGGAGATTGAGGGGTGGTAATGTGACTGGATTACCAGTTCCATCAAAAAACAAGGGTGCTTCTTGTCGAAAAGGTACGACCATAACACGATTATTATGCCCTGCGATCTGATCTGTAAAATTACCCTGGGTTACCAACTTAGCGGGTGGGCCAGCCAACCCAACGAATGATAAGGTTGCGGTATGATCACCAGCGCTCGTGACGGCAAACTGCTGTGTGCTAGCCAACCAGACAGCTTTATAACCACCAAAGTCACTATCTAAGAGTGGACGAACCTCGTGTGTGGCTGGTTTAAATAGCCGCACGCCACCATGACGATTATCCAAGTTGATCAACGCCCATTGCCCATCCGGCAACCATTCTTGAACTTCAAGATTTTGGGTATCGGTCAACACTACCGTTGGCGCGCCGAATTGATAATCATCCAACGTAAGGTTGGGGGCTGGCGTAGGCGTGGGCAAGGGACTGAAAGGCGGCGTTGGGGTGGGGGTCAACGTGGGGGTCAGCGTTGGCGTCGGGGTGGGCGGCACGATCAGACAGGGAAAGTCGGCAGGCCGCACGTGCAGCACGGCCAGTTGCAGATTCGCCCGCGCCCACACTACCAGCGGTTGCTGCGCATCGAAGGTGCGCACGGTGAGCACAAAGGTCTCACTCGCCCCCTTTTGGAACCAGGTACCTTGCGGCCGCAACCGAAACGCCGCTTGCTTGGGTAGCACGAGATCCAAAACCCACTGCACGGTGTAGGTGCCCAGCCGGCCAGGGTAGGTACTGCCTTCGGTGGGTGCCACCCGCTGCCAGCCCGCGCTGGTAAAACCAAGCGCATCCAACGCTAGCCGTTGCGGGTTGGTGATGCGCAGCGCCAGCAGGGTTGTGCCATCCGGCTGCGTTTGGTAGCCCAAGAAATCAAAGACGACCCCGCGTTCGGTCCGGCTGACACAAGCCGTGTTCGGCCACACCGCGAGCGTGCTGGGTGGCGGTGGCACCTGCCATGCCGCCAGCCTGGGCAACGCGCCCGCCCCCAGCACCAGCCCCAGCAGCAGAAAAAGCAGGACCAGCCGCACCCGTCTGGCGCTTGCCCCAATTGGTGTTACCATCAGTTTTTATGACCTTTCCTCAACTAGACGCAAGCCATGCCTTGCGTTACGGCTATTCTAGGGCAATCGCCAGGCCCGCGCAACCGTCAAATGGACGATAAATTTTGTGATCTTCTCTAGGTCAAGCACGCAGCATCGCAGTTGCTGTTGAGCGATCGCTTACCTTCAGCGACATGGCAACGTTTTATTGCTCGGCGACCCCAACAGCGGCCAGAATGACGGGCAAGTAGGCGCGCTGTGCCTCACGAAAGCGTCAGAATTGTCGTTCCCTGCGGCTGGTGATACGATTAGGACATGCGCAAAACAACCTCATTCGGCCTGTCCTTTCTCAATTCGCAAGCGAAAATCTCTCGCGCCATTTGGTTTGGGTTGGCGACGTTGAGTAGCATTTCAGGGATCATCTGGTTATTTCTCGCCAGCCCTGTGACACCTTTGTCCAGCAGTATCCAGCCTGTTGCTCTGGAGCGGCTAGGCAGTGGTCAGGTTGCGGCGATGAACAGCCCCATTTTCGCCTACAGCCCTGGTTGGCGTATCGACGCCACCGGCGCCGACCCCGCCGAACCCACCGCCCCGTGGATCGAGCCATCCGGCGTGGTGACATTCGC
>JBBRVA010000610.1:0-5355 GCA_038247295.1 Caldilineales bacterium
CCTGCCGTCGGGTACGTAGCTGCGGCGGTAAGCACAGCGCACGCTGCCATCAACGCCGACAAACGCACCGCCGCGCAACGTGCGGATTCCGCCATCTCCCAGGTTTTCCCTGCCATCGTCGGAATCGTATGGGTAGCCTTTGTAAAGACTGGAAGTCCACTCCCAAACATTGCCGGCCATGTCCAAACAGCCATACGGGCTGGCCCCAGCGGGATAGTTGCCAACTGGCGTTGTGTCACGAACATTATTATTGAAATTGCAGAGCTTGTCCGTTGGTTGCGCATTGCCCCACGGATAGCGGTGTCCGTCGGTGCCGCGTGCCGCCTTCTCCCACTGCGCCTCACTAGGCAACTGAACACCTGCCCATATACAGAAGGCCATGGCATCGTGCCAAGTGACGTTTACGACTGGATGGGTCTCTTTGCCTTTGGGAATTTGCCCCTTCTGCCAATCCCTTGGTACTCGATGGCCTTGGGCATCCACAAAACGTTTATATTGGGCGTTGGTGACAGGCGTCTTTGCGATATAAAAGGCGGGCAGGTTGACCGAGTGTTGGGGCTTTTCGTTATCACGTTGATCAGTGGATCCGATCAAAAATTCACCGGCAGGCACATGACACCATTCAAACGCCATGTGTGATGAGGGCGGCGCGCTAACCGGCTTTGCTTCAGCCGTGCGGCCGGCGGTTGGCTGATTGGTCGCTTCGACAAGCTCAGCGACCGTGGGCGGTGCGTGGGCCGCGCTTGGTACTTGGGCCGCGGTTGGTACTTGGGCCGAGCTTGTCGAGGCCGCTGCGCCCAAAATAGCGAGCGCCACCTGCCGCAGTTGCGGATTACCTGGGTTACCGGCTTGGGCTTTGCTTACCAACAGCGGCAATTGTCCCGTGCGCTCGGCCCAGTCGATCAGATGGTAGACCCGATCCGAGAAATTGTCGCCGCCGGCAATCGCATCCAGCCGTTCATTCAATTGAAAACGCACCAGTTGCGCCAAGGTGCTAGGGGTATACGCATCCAACAATGCCTGCCAGAGCGCTTGGATCTGCTCACCCGTTAGTGAGTTCGGTTGGGATGCTGCTACAGGCGGCGGCAGTGTCACGCTTTGACCTGATTGTCTTGTACCAGTCGGGACGGCCTTGCCCTCCCGTTCCTCAAGCGCAAAGAGCACCCCATCCGGCGCGCGCATAAAGAGCACCGGAATGCCCCACTCTAACGTATTGTGGATCGCCAGCGCAACGGCCCGCCGTGCGTCGGTCACGGCACTGTCCACGGGCAGCCCGGCGGTCAGTGCGTCGTAAAATTGCTCGGAAAATTCGATGGCAGCGCGGTCGGTAATCTCATACTGCATGGCAATCACGGCGGGCATGCCCTGTTGCACCAGGGTGGCGGCGGTGGAGGCAAAGATATCATGTTGGCTGGCGTAGGCCCCTTCGCAGGCATTGAGCAGGGCCAGCCGCAGCGTGGGTTGGCCGGCGAGCAGACGGGCCACGTCGGTCGCGGTGCGCAGATCACTTTTGCCCGCTGGGTCGGCGAAGGCCAGCAAGCCTTCGTCGCGTTGCGCATCAAAGCCACCGTGGCCCACAAAGTGGAAGACGTGCCACGGTCCCTGGTTGGGGCGCATGGCGCGGTGCAGGTCGCGCCACGTCTGGCCGGGCAGCCACTCGAGTTGCACCAAACCGGCGGCAATCAGGTTCGCCAGCGCGCGTTCTAAACGCTCCTGCTCCACGGCGGCATTGAGGGGCGTCAGATCGGTGGGGCTGGCCATCATGCCCAGAATGTGCAGGGGTGGTTCGATGCGCAGCGGCTGCGGTGGTTGGGCGACCTCCAGATAACGGATCAGCGGTGTGCTGGGGGCGAGGCAGAGATATTCATTTTGGCGGGCGTCAAAGAGATATTCCCAGGGCAGCGCGGCCAGTTGGGGATCGAGGATGCGCAGCTTGAGGCGGAGAAATTTACCTTGGCCAGCGGCAATACGTTTGCTCTCAAAAAAAAGTGAGCGCACGTCCGCCTGAAAGAGGCTGCTAAAGAGTTCCTGGCCAAAGTCGCGCACGGTCTGCTCGTCGCGCGTGGGGGCTTTGCGGCGCCCAGCACCGGAACGCAGCAGCGCATTTTGCAGCGCGAGCAACCGGTTAGCCAGTTCTAGTTGGCCTAAGGCCAGGTCGAACTGCCCGCGCACATTGCCCGCCGGCGATTGCAGTACCGCCAACGGGTAGGTGCGTCCGTCACCCCGTCCAATTTCAAGGTCAAAATCGAGGTATTGAATGGCCATGCGTTAATCAGATTCAAATCAAAAATTGACTCAGATACTTCTTCGTCAACAACAGCATCTTCTCGCGCAGCGGTGGCTTGCCCCACAGCGGACCATGCGGCTCGAACGACAAATAACCGGTATAATTGTGCTCATACAGGAAAGCCAGCACCTTGCCCCATTGAATGTCCCCCATGCCGGCCGCGGGTTGGGCGGCCAATTCGCCACTCAGGTAAAGATGCTCCTTGATGTGGATGTAATAGATTTGATCGCCGTGGTCGCGCAGGATGGGCAGATAGGCGTCGCCGGGCTGTTGAACCGTGGGCTGTTGCAGCGTGGCATGTTGTATTGGTGGGTGCTGCACGGCGTGGTGTTGAAGATTGGCCGGGTCAAATTTGATGCCGACATCGGGAATCTGTGCCCAGATCAATTTGTAATCTTCGATGCTGTCGATAAAGCTGTTGCCATGCACAGCATAGAGCGCTACTTTTAGACCGGCGTTGCGCGCTTTTTCCAGATAGGGCGGGAAGACCTTGACGAACTCGGCCACATTCTCGGTCGATGACGCGCCAGGAATGCGACCGCCGCCGGTGATCAGTACACTGGCGCCCAATGTTTCGGCAAAGTGGATCGCCCGCTCCAGGTGGCCTAGACTAACGCGCCGTTCTTCGGCATCCGGCGCAATGTGATTCCAGCCCCACAAGCCAAAGGCCGAACAGCGCACCCCATAGCGGTCTAGAATCGCCCGCATTTGGGTCACAGTTTCGACATTCAAATCTTGAAAGCCGGCCCAATAGTTAAATTCCAGCCCGGCAAACCCATGCTCAGCCGCAAATTGGGCATCCGCGGCCACGCCAGCCAGGTCGTTCATCGCGATAAAAGCCAGTTTCATAAATTTCCCTCGCCTCCGTTTGATCGATGAAGTAATATCATGGACGCCGATTTGAAAAATCGGCGTCCATGATATTACTTGGTAATTAGCGCAACGGGTAAATGTTGGGTGCGATTGAGATACCGTAATACCACATAACCGCGCGATGTCCAATCGACGCGCGTAATCGCTGTATTATAATGGAAATAGCCCAGTTGGCTCTCGAAATCCTGTTTAAACAACGCCTTGATCAGCGCGTCGGCAAAGGTGCCGTGCGAAACAATCGCAATCCGGTCGTTGACGCGGGTTTCCGCCCACTCTTGTAATACCGCAGCGACGCGCGTTGCCCGCTCACAGCAACCGGTCATCTCTTCATAGCCGCTGGTCCACCAACCCTGCTCGGTAATCACCGCCGGCACTTCATAATGCGGAAAGGTTTCTAAGATCGCCTGGCGGGTCAGACCAGGAAAGTTTGTCACCTTGCCCATCCGTGGGTTGCCGTGAAAACAGCCACCGTGTTCATGAATGTCTAACCATACTTCTGGCTTCACCCCAATCGCCTGGCTAATCGGCAACCCCGTTTGCAAAGTGCGCAGCATGGGGCTGCAATAGAGATGGGTAATCCCATAGCCACGCCGCCCTTGTGCTGCGTTACTTTCCTGTTCCGCTTCTGGATGTTTGTCACCGGCTAAATGTTCGGCCACCAGAAGTGCCTGGCGTTGGCCTATTTCCGTGATTGGCGGCTCTGGATCGCGCTTTTCCATATACTCGTCATACTCGGCGCTTTCGGCAATCCGATTGTTGGCAGACTGCGCATGCCGGATGATAAATAATTGCATAGTCCTTCACTTTCTCAATGGGTTTTAGCAGATACATAACAAATAATTGGCACATGGCTACGACCATGATAGGACAATACCATCAAGTTTGGGTAGCGACAAATTGTAAAGACGCATCTGTGAAAAGTGGGCAAACAGATTATTTTACCAACCGGTAAAACTTGGGTGTGCCCACCTGCGGTAGATAAGTGATTGTAAACGGGGTGCGTAGCCTCGCCCAAACAAGCTACATCTACGGAATATGCACTACGAAGTTCGCACTAAAATCATGTACAATGAGGTTGATTCATGGGCAGTAACTTTCAGACCAAGAAAAGGAAGAGATCATGACGCAGATTCCAGAAACACACCGCGACATTCTAGACAAACGCGCCTTTGCGCATGTCGCCACCGTCAATAGCGAGGGCACACCCCAAGTCACCCCAGTCTGGGTGGATTATGATGGCAGCCATGTCTTGATCAACAGCGCCAAAGGCCGCAAGAAGGATCGCAATATGCGCGACCAACGCACCGTGGCGCTGAGCATCCAGGATCCGGACAACCCCTACCGCTATCTTGGCATTCAGGGACGCGTCGAGGAAATTACGGAAGAGGGCGCGGCGGCTCACATTAACAAGCTATCGCACAAATATTCGGGGCGCGATTATCCGGACCTGAAACCGGGCGAAGAGCGTGTGATTTACAAGATTGCGCCGACCAACGTTTGGACGATGGGGTAGGAAAGTCAGGGAGACAGGGAAGCGACTGGTATGTACACCGATTTTTCAAATCGGCGCATACCGATTTGAAAAATCGGTGTACATACCAGCCCAGGCTTACAGCGTTGGCGCAACCTTCGCCAACCGATCGACCATTTTCTCCAGATCTTGCATGTGGGTCGCAATACTAAAACGCACATGGCCTTCGCCCGCAGGGCCAAAAGCGCTGCCGGGTGTGCCGACAATCAAGGCTTTTTCGATCAGCAGGTTGGCAACTTCCAAGCTCGACTTGTCCGTTGCTGTAAATCGCGGGAAGACGTAGAATGCGCCTTCAAACGCCGCGCATTCAATGCCAGGGATCTCGTCGAAGGCATCCAGCACAAAACGGCGGCGCTGCGCATAGGCGGCGGTCATCATTCCTACACAATCTTGCGGACCATTCAGGGCTGCGACACCGGCGGCCATCGTAAAACTTGCGGCCGATTGAGCGCTGTGCGTTTGGATCGTGCGCGCTTGTTTGACGACTTCGGCCGGGCCGGCCAACCAACCCAAGCGCCAGCCCGTCATGGCATAGGCCTTGCTAAAACCATTAATTGTGATCGTGCGCCCAGCCATGCCTGGTTCGGCGGCCAGGCTGCGATGCACGGCGCCGTCAAAGACAATGTGTTCGTAAATTTCATCACTGATCACATAGAGATCGTGC
>JBBRVA010000611.1:0-5354 GCA_038247295.1 Caldilineales bacterium
ACTTGGTTGGGCGTGAGCTCTTTGGCCGGGCGATGGGCGTGGCGTTGGCGTTTTTGCTGGCCGTGTCGCATTGGGCGGTGAACGTCAGCCGCTTTGGGATGTACAATGCCAGCACACCCCTTTTTGCTCTGCTCGCCGCCGGTTTTTTGTTACGTGGATTGCGCCGTAACCGCCATCTTGATTTCGCGCTGGCTGGGTTGAGCTTGGGCTTAGGGCTTTGTTTCTACGCGGCCTTTCAACTCTTTCTCGGCGTGATCGGCCTCTTTCTGCTCGCCCTTTTACTCTTGGAATGGCGCACCGTCCGCCGCACCTGGTCTGGCCTGGTGCTGATGGGGTTGATGACGCTGTTGGTGGCCGCACCCATGCTGCTCTTTGCCTATGAAAAACCAGAGATCTACTTTGCCCGCACCAAAGAAACATCGCTCTTTGCCAAAAAAGCGCCGGCTGAACGGCTGCCGGCCCTGCTAGAAAATGTGCGCAAGCATATATTGATGTTCAATTACCGTGGTGATCCGAACGGGCGCCACAATCTGCCCGGCGAACCAATGCTCGACCCGTATAGCGGCGCGCTGATGGTGCTGGGGCTGGGGCTAACGTTGTGGCGCTGGCGGCAACCGCGCGCCTGGTTGTTGCTGGCTTGGTGGGGCGGCATGCTGATGGGGGGTATTCTCTCGCTCGACTTTGAAGCGCCGCAATCGTTGCGCGCGATCGGCACGCTGCCGGTGGCCTACATCTTAGCCTTGGTCCCGATCCACGAAGTGTGGCGTGCTTGGCGACGCGGGGATGGTCGTTATTATCCCAATTTTTGGGTGGCTCCGTTGACGCTTTTGTTGGTGGTGATCGGCTACCAAAATTTCTACGCCTACTTCTATCGCCACGCCTACGACTTTGCTACCTGGAACGCCTACTCTGCCCCCGAGACGATTACGGCCAATCTCCTCAACGGGTTGGATGATCAAACCGAAGCGTATGTGATCGCCTATTTTCATGGCCACCCGACGCTCAATTTTCTGGCGCGCGAGGCCCATCCATTCCAACGCATCGATACGACGGATCGCCTGCCGATGCCCTGGCCGGCGGACAAGCAGATCGCGCTGATTGTCAATGCCGATAGCCGTATTCTCTATGATGAAGCCCGTCGCTACTATCCCAATGCCACCTTCGAGGAGTTTGGCCCAGATTTTGGCGGGCCGACGGTTGTCTACTATGCCTTACTGAGCCGCGAAGATATCGCCAGCGTACAGGGGCTGGCTGGCCGCTATTATGCCAATGCGCAGTGGGAAGGCGCGCCTGTCTTGGCCCAGCAGGATGCCAATCTGAGCTTTGATTGGCAAACAGATCGTCCTCTGACTACTCCTTTCTCGGTCGAATGGGAGGGCGTGCTGCGTATCGCCACCTATGGTGTCCACCAATTTTTCTTACAAGCGCCGGCGTATGCCGAGCTTTACATTGGTGAAACTCTGGTGCTTTCCGGCACGGGTGAATTGTCAACCGGCCTGGTATTGGCGCAGGGCAACCATGCCGTACGCGTGCGCGCGGTAGGTGGCGCGGGTCCCTTCAGCCTTTCCTGGCGCCCCCCTGATCGGGGACCCGAGATTATTCCGTCGGCTGCACTCTATGTGGCGCCGGTCACGAGCAATGGTTTGCAGGGCAATTATTACGCTAATGATAGTTGGCAGGGCTCGCCGGCGTTTGCCCGCATCGACCCACAACTCAACCTCTATTTTCATGTGACGCCCTTGCCACGTCCCTACACCGTAGAGTGGACGGGCAAGATTGCCATTCCGCAGGCGGGCGACTACCGTTTTGGGCTGGAGTCGATCGATGAATCGGTGCTTTATATCGACAATCAAGAGGTGGTGGCGGGTCGCCTGCCCAATGTCTATCAAGGCGGGATGATTAACCTGACGCAAGGTTTGCACGATGTACGCATTCGGTTCCGCGACCGCACCGATCATACCCACATCAATCTCTATTGGACGCCGCCGGGCAGTGGGCAGCAGATTGTCCCGGCCGAGGTGCTCTTCCCGCCGCAGGGCAATTATGAACGCGTGCAACTGCCCAATCTGGCCACCTTGCTCTTCAATCCCGAAACGCCCGGCGCACCCGAGATTGTCGAAGCTTCGTTGCCCGGCGTTGCCCAGAACGTAGTAGCCGGTCTTAATCAACCGCGCGGTATCGCCGCCGGACCGGATGGGCGGATTTATGTCGCCGAAACCGGCAACCAACGGCTGTTGATTTTGTCCCCTGCTGGCGAACTTTTGCAAACGGTGGATGGCGGCAGTGCGCCGTTTACTGAGCCTTTCGATGTTGCGACCGATGCGCAAGGCCGCGTCTACGTGTTGGATGCGGCGGCTGGCCAGGTCGCCATCTTTACCGCGGAGGGCGACTTTGAGGCCTATCTGCCAGTGGACAAAACCCTGGTCGCACGGGCGCGCGGCATTCATGTCGATGCCAATCGCCACATTTGGCTGGCACATACACCAGGAGGACGGGCACTGGCTCTCGATGAAAATGGTGCGTTACTCCAGGATATCCCCGTGTGGCCGGCAGATGGTGCGCAGCCGGTGGACGTCGTAACCGGCGCTAACGGGCTGCTCTTTGTCACCGATGCTGGACTCCACAAGTTGATCAGTTATGCGCCGGATGGGCGTCGCCAATTGGCCTGGGACATTGCCGTTGCTAACTCAATGGATGGTTCGCACCTCGCCGCTGGTGCGGATGGCTCCTTGTATATGACGGAACCAGAATTGAGCCGGATCGTTAAATTAACGCCCCAAGGCGAGCGCGCCGGATTATGGACTGTTGCAGCTGACACTGGCGCGCTCGTGAAACCGCTTGGCATCGCCGTCGATCCGGCGGGGCGCATTTGGTTTGCTGATGTGGCTGGTGGCCAAATTTTTGTCTTAGAGCCTGGAGAATAGAACGTGGCGCGTCGTCGGTCATCGGTCGGGTTGTGGTTTATAGCATGTGGATGTTTGCCCCTCGGGCTGGCGGGTCTGCTGGCCTTTGGCACGCAGCCGATCTCTGCTGGCCCTCGCGCGCAAGCGGCCACGATTGTCTCACCCGCCGATATTACAACGCCTACGCCCACACCATTGGTCACACCGGCCCCCGCCGTCCCCGCCAATTTGGATCCAACCATGGACGCCACCCGCGTTTACACGGTGCAATCAGGTGACACGCTTTTAACGGTGGCGCTCGAGATTGGCGTCAACGTCGAGGAGATGGCTTGTCTGCTCGCGCCCGATTTTACTTGGGATCAGCCGCTCGTGATCGGTGACCGCTTAGCGTTGCCACCGGCTAGCGTGCGCTGTCATACGGTCCAAAGTGGCGAAACTTTGGCCTCGATTGCTGCGTTCTACGGTGTCGCACCCGAGACAATTTATGCAGTGGAATGGAATCAGCTTGGTGATCAATTTTTGCCCGATGCCCCACTGGCGCCTGATCTGCACTTGCGTATTCCCACCAGCCCCACTGGAGTGACGGCAGTTGAGCATGCGCCGCAGCAAAGCGATTCGCCCCAGGCTTTCCTGCCCTGGATGCTGACGCAGGCGGTCGATACTTCACCGTTGGTCGCTTTTGCCGTGGGTGGACCGGGCGGAGAAACGGCAGCCGCCACCGCCCGCCAAGCGGCAGTGCCGGCCAATTGGCCGTATGGCAGCGGTCATTTTGTCTGGCCGATCTATGGCTGGCTCACCCAGGGCTACCGCTTTGATCACCGCGCCATCGACGTGGCAGCCAACCTCGGCACACCCGTCACCGCCGCCGACCGCGGCGTTGTGCTGCGCGCCGGTTGGAACGATCAGGGTTACGGTCTGTTTGTGATCATCGACCACAATATTGATTACATCACCCTCTACGCCCATCTGAGTGAGGTCTTCGTGGCAGAAGGTCAGGTCGTGGCGCAGGGCCAACTGTTGGGCAAGGTTGGCTCCACCGGCAACAGCACCGGGCCACATCTGCACTTCGAGATTCGGGATTTTGGGCGCTTGACTAATCCGTTGGAGTTATTGGATCGATAGAGCACTAAGGTAAGCAAAGACAACAACGGATTTAGACGGAAGCGGATAAAACAGTAACGGGTAAAATATAGTTTTTGGCGCTTATCAAATCATGATAGACTATGTTATCGAGATCACCCTTAAAAGTGGCACAATCACGCTCGTGTAAAATAGGCCGTATTTGTGCCACTTTTAAATGGTTTGTCTATTAGCTTCGCTGCGAAATGGTAAATTGTTTAGTTTAGGTAAAAAGGAGAACGCAATGCAATGGCAAGATTATATCGTAGTTGACCCGCTGATCTGTCACGGCAAGGCATCGATCAAAGGTACACGCATCATGGTCTCTGTGGTTTTAGATAACCTGGCGGTTAACCTCTCTATCGATGACATTCTGCTTAGCTACCCTTCGCTGACGCGTGAAGCGGTGCAAGCTGCCATTGCTTACGCAGCCGAGTTAACCCGCGAACGACTGGTTGCATTGCCAGCTTAGTTTCGCTGTCAATTAAAAGCTGTGCATTCTAATCAATTTGCAACCTGCCTGTGTGAAGGAAACAGAGATGAAGTTTAAGGTAGATGAGAACCTGCCCGTTGAAGTGGCAGCGTTGTTACGACAGGCAGGTTTTGATGCTTCTACTGTGCTAGAGCAAACGCTTGGTGGTGAAGCTGATAGCACGATTGCAGCCATCTGTCGGATTGAAAGACGAATCATCGTTACCTTGGATGTTGATTTTGCTGATATTCGTACTTATCCACCGGCCCACTATGCCGGCATACTTGTTCTGCGGATCAAGCAACAGGATAAACCTTTTCTCCTAAAACTCTTTCCTCGCATCTTGCATCAATTACGGCAGGAATCCATTGTAGGAAAGTTATGGATTGTGGATGAGCAGCGCATTCGAGTTAGAGAATAGATCTTACATCTGCATGCTTCAAAGCATTGATGAATGCGCTAGACTGCCCGGTAAGTAGTCAGAGTTAATTACCACTACCCACTACCGCGCCATCGCCGTCAGATCAAAGACCGGCCCGTGGACACAAGCCCTTGTGTAGCCCCCATCCGGCGTCGGCACTACGCAGGCGAGACAGGCGCCGATCCCACAGACCAGATCGGCTTCGACCAGCACTTGCGCAAACCCGCTTTCTAGCCGAAAACGGTGGCGGCGGATGGCATCGGCCAGCGGTTGGAATGTGGCCATCGGCAGCGCCGCGCAGATCTGATCCGACCAGGCAATTGTTTCGGTCAATTGGCGCTGCCATTCACTTTCCGTCTTGGCCAGGCGCACCTCCACGGCAATTGGCAAGAGGGGCAGCAGCGGGTTTTCGGCCTTACCGTCCGTTTGCAGCACCAGC
>JBBRVA010000612.1:0-5348 GCA_038247295.1 Caldilineales bacterium
CCATCTTTAAAGTGGCGCATGTGCAATTGACAGGTGGTCACCGCAGCTTTTGGTCCGTGGGCTGTCCCATTAATCACCATGCCACATGAGCCGCAGATCCCCTCGCGACAGTCGTGGTCAAAGGCCACCGGCTCTGCGCCACCTTGGATTAATTGCTCATTTAAGAGATCCAACATCTCCAGAAATGACGCATCTGGGCTGACATCATCCAATTCATAGTCAACCAATCGACCTTCGCGATTGGAACCCTTCTGCCGCCAAACTTTCAAATGTAGTTTCATAAATATACCTGTTTCATCTATGCAGTCAGTACGGTTGCTCGATCCAAAATTGATGCAACCGCACGAATTGTTGGTATAAAACTGACATGCAGTTGAAAACCGCACCCTCGGATAAATTTACTTGTAACTGCGCTGCGACAGTTTGACGTATTCAAACTCGAGCGGCTCTTTGTTCAAAATCGGTGTCACTTCCGGGCCAGCGTATTGCCAGGCGGCAACATACGCAAAATTTTCGTCATCGCGCAGAGCTTCACCTTCCGGTGTCTGGCTCTCTTCGCGGAAGTGGCCGCCGCACGACTCGGTGCGGTATAAGGCATCGTAGCAAAGCAACTCGGCTAACTCGAAGAAGTCTGCCACACGGCCAGCTTTCTCCAACTCCTGATTTAGATCGTTCCCGCTGCCCGGTACATTCACATTTGCCCAAAACTCTGCGCGCAAGGCTGGGATCTTCTGCAACGCTTCCTGCAAACCTGCTTCTGTGCGACCCATGCCGCAATGATCCCACAATAATTTGCCCAACTCGCGGTGGAAAGAATCGACCGTACGTTTGCCCTTAATCTTTAGGAAATGGCTGGTCTGATCATTGACCGAGATTTCTGCCTCACGGAAGGCACCGTGGCCAGCATCCACTTTGTCCAGCTTGGCTTGGGCCAGGTAGTTGCCAATCGTGTACGGGGCAACAAAATAGCCATCAGAGAGACCCTGCATCAATGCACTGGCGCCGAGCCGGTTCGCCCCATGATCGGAGAAATTCGCTTCACCCAACACAAAGAGGCCAGGAATTGTGCTCATCAAATTGTAATCTACCCACAATCCACCCATCGTATAGTGCAACGCTGGGTAGATGCGCATCGGGGCCTTATACGGATCTTCACCGGTGATGTTGGCATACATATCGAACAAATTGCCGTAGCGGTCCCGGATCACGTCCTCGCCTAGGCGCTGAATCGCATCGGCAAAATCTAGATAGACACCGTTCTTCAACTCGCCCACCCCATAGCCTGCATCCACTATCGCCTTGGACGCGCGTGAAGCCACATCGCGTGGCACCAAATTGCCAAAACTAGGGTAACGCTCTTCCAAATAATAGTTGCGTTCGGCTTCGGGGATATCGTTCGGGTTACGTGTGTCATCCTTTTTGCGCGGCACCCAAATCCGCCCATCATTGCGCAACGACTCGCTCATCAATGTGAGCTTGGATTGGCTTTCACCCGAGACTGGAATACAGGTGGGGTGAATCTGAGTGAAGCAGGGGTTAGCAAAAAAGGCGCCTTTTTTATAAGCCCGCCAGATAGCCGTTGTATTACAACCTTTGGCATTGGTAGACAGATAATAGACATTGCTGTAGCCGCCCGTCGCCAATACCACCGCATCCCCCACATGCGATTCGATCTTACCCGTGATCAAGTCCCGGATCACGATGCCGCGGGCCTGGCCATTAATCACCACTAGATCGAGCATTTCGGTGCGGGGGTACATCTTCACCTTACCCGCGGCAATTTGGCGTTCCAGCGCTTGATAAGCCCCAAGCAGCAATTGTTGGCCGGTTTGACCACGTGCATAGAAGGTGCGCGAAACTTGGGCGCCGCCAAAGGAACGTGTGTCCAGCATCCCGCCGTATTCGCGGGCAAAAGGCACACCTTGTGCCACACACTGGTCGATAATATTGGAACTAACCTCGGCCAGGCGGTAGACATTCGATTCACGCGCCCGGTAGTCGCCACCTTTCACCGTGTCGTAAAAGAGGCGAAAGACGCTGTCGCCATCATTGCGGTAATTTTTGGCGCCGTTGATGCCGCCCTGTGCGGCAATGCTGTGGGCGCGACGGGGGCTGTCTTGAAAGCAAAAGCTCTTGACATTATAGCCCAACTCCCCCAGGGAGGCTGCTGCGGAAGCGCCAGCCAACCCTGTGCCGACCACAATGATCGTAAATTTGCGCTTGTTGGCCGGGTTGACCAACTTCATCTCAAATTTATGCTTTTCCCATCTCTGCTCAATCGGGCCGGAGGGAACGCCGGCGTTTAAGGTGGCTTCGGTAAAGGTTGGCATTTGCTTAACCGTGACCGAAGGCGATGCTACTGTCGTCATGCCAAATTCTCCTCAATCCTATCTGATAATGCCGAAAACCACCGACAACGGGACAAGCGCAAAGCCGACGGGAATGAGTACCCCCAAGCCCAATGCCAGCGCCCGGATCGGCGTTTCTGTGTTTTTATTGTTGAGGCCGAGCGTCTGGAACATGCTCCAAGTGCCGTGGTAGAGATGGAAACCCAGCGCAATCGAGCCTATAAGATACAAGAGGGTCGCTGGCAAAAATTTGAAGCCATTCACCAAGTTTTGGTAAGGCTCGCCCCGCACAAACCCACCTGGCGCCACCGGCATGCCCCAGGTCAGGTGCATCAGGTGGTAGATTAAAAATATGAGCAGCGTCACCCCGCCATAGCGCATGGTCAGCGATGCGTATTTGGCCTGGACGTGTTTCTTGACCACATAATTTGTGGGTCGGGCATGTTGCGCCTGTTGATACAGCGTGTACGCGGCCCAGATGTGGAGCAAAATTGCTGCAATCAAGACTGTGCGCGCAATGATCAAAAGGTGCAAATGGCCAAAAATAGGGGCGCCGATCCCGCGCAAATCTTCGGCGTAGGTGTTAAAATATTCCGCCCCCAAAAATGCCTTGAGATTGCCGTACATATGGACCACAACATAACCGATCCAGATCAAGCCAGTGACGGCCATGATCGCTTTCTTCCCAATCGATGAGCGATGAAGCGTCATCACATACATAGCGGGAACCCTCCTTTATAAATAGCTTTCTGAATAAATAGAATCAACAATGGTTTTTCGAATTCAATTTTTATACAAGCGCGCATCAAACAGATCAAGCTGATCGACGTGCATGGTAATTTACCATGCTGCTTCTACCATAAACCCGCTTGTGTCGCGCCTGCTGATTAGCGCCTTATTCTTACAATTGCACCTCAACTTGAACCATTCTATTTTACCACAATAGGGGCATAAATGAGTTGCAATCCTGGTTACGATTTCGCATAATACTTGTTATGATTTTTACCAGTTGGGCGTCAATAATAAGGCGCCCCAAGGTTCTAATTGTGTGATGAATTTTTTCGTGTGCATGCGTTTGACCTGGTTTTTTACAACATCGTACCATTCGCCAGTCCACGGTAGCTCCAGCGTAATGCGGCGTGAATTGTTGCCAAAATTCAGCGCCACGATCGCAAAATCACGCGGGCGGTTATCGCCACTATCTGGCCAACGCGTAAAGCGCACGACATTCTGTTCGACAAAATTGTCGGCGTAGAATTCGATATGGTCGCTGCGTAGCGCCGGATGGCGGCGACGCGCCTCGATCAAACGCTTGACAAGGGCATAATGCTCAGCATGATCGGGTTTCTGCAATTGTTCCCAGTGCAGTGGTTGAAAATCGATTGTACGCGGCGCATCCTCGCCAAACTCCTGGCCGGCATAGAGCATAGGAATGCCTGGTGCTGCCAGCAATCCAACCAGCCCTAAGCGTGCCTTGGCCAGGGCTAATTCATCGACACTCATGCCCGAGGGACGCTCAATATTGACCCAGGAGTAAAACTTAATCTCATGCTCGGGACGCACTTCGTCGTGGCTACAGGTATAGTTGACCATTTGCGTCGCCGTCGTAAAGCCATCGGCGCGAAAGCCACCCAGGGCGCGCCAGATATCGTTTTTTTCCCATTCCCAGCGCTGGTTTAGCACATCTTCCAGCACATGATGAAAGCGGCCATTCCAGCAGGCATCCATCTCGGTTTCGGCCACCAAGCGGGCGCTTGTTTTGTCTGGATGCGCGCCTTCTACGGGCCAATATTCACCCACCAAAATGCAATCAGGTTTGGCTTGACGCGCCGCCCAACAGATCGCACTGATGCCATGATAGGGGTCGAAGCCCGGTCGTGCAGGGTTGCGGCTATCATAATCGACCCCGCCGACCCAGTCGAAACGGAAGCCATCCACATGAAATTCTTTTAACCAATAACGCACTACATCTTGAAAGTAGCGGGTGGTTTCCGGGGCAAAGTGATCCCAATCGACACCGCCCCACATGTTGACGGCTGGCGGCGTATGGTGGAAAAATGGATTCCAGTCATCCATGCGTTCGCCTTTAGGGCTGTACATTGGGGGATAAAAACGATAGTAAGGGTGCTCACCCCAGGCGTGGTTAAAAGCGACATCGAGGATGACGGCGAGCCCACGGGCATGGCAGGCATTGACAAACACTTTGAAGTCTTGCGGTGTACCGTAGGTGTTGGCGATGGCACAGTAAAAGACAGGGTTATATCCCCAACTAGACGCGCCGGGAAAGGCTTGAATGGGCATCAACTCGACCGCATTGACGCCCGTTTCGACCAGGTAATCGAGCAGAGTCATCAATTCGCGCAAATTGCCATAGCGCGCTTGATTCGCCACCCAGCGCCCGGCAAAGTCGCGTATGCACAACTCGTAGATGATCAGATCGCGCAGCGCTGGTGTGCGCCATGCCTGATCGGCCCATGCAAATGGAGTCGAGCGGGCTGGCAATACACCCCAAGCCCCATTGGTCGTCCATGCCACTTCGGTTGCATAAGGGTCGCCGACCCAGGCATGGGTTTGATCGTCAATGGCCACATAGAAACCGTACTGGGTTGCACCAGGGTGCGTAACTGTCGTCCACCATGTCCCTGCGCCGTCGGTTACCATGCGATGGGCGCGCGTGTTCCAGCCATTGAAATCGCCAACAAGACTGACATAGGATTTGAAAGGGGCATAAAGCACAAAGGTTACCGTGTCAGGCGCCACTAACTCAATGTGCGCGCCACCGCGTACATCCATCGCCAACGGTTTGGACTGAGGAAGAAGATCAGAAATGGAATTCACAGCTATGGTTCATTGACTGGACGATCGAATCGTCGGGGTAGGAGATGGTAAATGGTAGGTGGTATTTGATTTCATTTCAAGCGTTCAAATCGCGTTCTACTTGGGCCAGCCAGGCTTGCTCGCGGCTGGTAAAGATTTCGCCGTTGTGCTGCCGGCTCCAAG
>JBBRVA010000613.1:0-5343 GCA_038247295.1 Caldilineales bacterium
CAGGTGCATGAGGAAGGGCACACATTAGTCATGGTGGCGGTTGATAATGCGGTGGTCGGCGCGATTGAACTAGCGCCGACCATCCGTCCCGAAGCCAAAGCGGTGATCCAGCAGTTGCGCCAACGCAAACAAATTAAGGCCATGTACATTATCTCTGGCGACTCGCTCATGCCGACGCAAGCACTGGCGCGTGAGCTGGGCATTGACCATGTCTTTGCCGAAGTCTTGCCCGAACAGAAAGCCGAGATCATCGCCCAGTTGCAGGCCGAAGGCAAATCGATCTGTTATATCGGCGACGGTATCAACGATGTGATTGCCTTGAAGAAGGCGCAAGTTTCGATTTCTTTGCGCGGCGCCGCCACTGTGGCTACTGACACGGCGCAGATTATCCTCATGGAACAGAGTTTGCGTCGGTTGCCCTACTTGTTCACATTAGCCGACGAATTTAGTCGCAATGTCAACCAGTGCCTGGCGGTGATGTTATCGATCACGGGCGTGAGTTTGGGGTCCATCTTTTTCTGGCACACCGGCATCGTTACTGCCATTGTGTTCATGCAAGTCAACTTATTTGCTAGTATGGCGACTGCCCTGGTGCCCATGTGGCGCGATTCGAAATCACCCGCCCCAAACCACGCGGCGGCAACGGAACGGATCGGTTGAACCACATGACAGGTTATACGCAGATCCATTTGAAAACGGAGTTTAAAGAAAAAGGATTTAGATAATGATAAAGCCTGTAGATGTTGTGGTGGTGGGTGGTGGTATGGTCGGCTGCCTGTCGGCCTACTATCTTAGCGAGGCGGGGATCAGCGTTGCCATCGTTGAATGCACCGGGGTCGGCGTCAAAGCTTCCGGGAACTCAGCCGGCGGGCTTAATCCGCTTCATGGCCCCGGCATTCCTGGACCCATGAGTGAGCTGGCGATGACATCGTTTACTTTGCACCTTGCACTATGGGACAGCTTACAACACGAAGGGGCGACTGGCTTTTTTCCGCGCCAGGTTAAGCGAATGTTCCTGGCTTTTGATCAGGCCGGTTTGGCTGCGTTCGAGGGGGCGCGTCAGTTATATACAAGGAGCAAGGGATTCTCGGCGCATTTGCTTGACGCCGAAGCGGTGAAAAAACTGGAGCACCGGGTCAATCCGGCGGTGTACGGGGCGCTTTATACTGAAGGTAACGCTGCCATCGAGGCACTTGCCTATAATCGGGCTATCGCGGATGCTGCACTGCGCCGCGGCGCCCAGTTGGTTGATGCCGCGGCAACTGGTCTGGTGTGCGATAGTGGTCGTGTCAGCGGTGTAGTGACCGACAAGGGGATCATTTCTTGTGGACAGGTCGTCATTACTACAGGCGCTTGGGGAGAGGAGCCGTCGCGCTGGTTGGGTGTATCGATCCCGGTTGAACCACTCAAGGGTGAGATGTTATTGGTTGACATCCCTGGGGCGCCGCTAGACTATGACATTAGTTATAACAACTTTTCGCTGTTTTGTCGAGGCCAAAATCAGGTTTGGATCGGCGCCACCGAGACATCGGAAGGGTACGATGAACGACCGACGGATCGGGCCTATCAGGCGCTGCTGGCGTGCGGCGTCCAGATTATGCCCACCCTTGCCGAGGCTAAAGTGCTTGAACACACTGTGGGCCTACGACCGGTCACGCCGGATGGGCTGCCGATTGTAGGCAAAGTGCCTGGCTACGAGAATGTTTATCTGAGTACGGGGGCAGGCAAGAAGGGGACGCTCATTTCCGCTGGCATGGGGAAGGCCATTGCTGATTTGATCACGCAAGGCCAGACGGCAATTTCAATCGAGGCGGCAGACCCCAGCCGTTTTTTCGGCGTGGTCGCTGACCCGCGCGCTTTGCGCAACCGTTGACGTGAATTGATCGCACGATAAAAGGTAATTGAGTATGGAACATTATTGTGTTCATTGTGGGAAGACATTTCAATTAGGGTACCAAGCATTTTGTGACGTTTGTGATGGGATGATTGACATGCGATATGACTTGAGCCGAGCCAAGCTGCACACCTCATCGAACCCATACGAGCGTTTCGCTGATCTGCTGCCGGTTCAGGATCCCGCAGGTTTGTTGCCTAAAAATGTTGCATATTCGCCGCTCGTGCATGCCAAAGGGCTAGGCAAGTTGCTTGGTATGCCGGCGTTGTATTTAAAGAATGAGACTGTTCACCCAACTGGCAGCACCAAGGACCGCATGGCGGCCGTGTCGCTGGCCTATCTTTGGGAGCAAGGCGTTAGATCGTTCTGTACATCGTCAACGGGGAACAGCTCTACGGCGTATGCCTATGCGATAATCAATTATCCAGAGATGCGTCTACATCTGTTTACCGCAGAAGATTTTGTGCAACGGGTTGCCTATGCGGATACCGATCAGGTAATGCATCACGTCTTGCGCGGCGCGAGTTTTGTGACTGCATCCAACTTTGCCGGTGTGTATGCCAAGCAAAACAATTGGGTGTATGAACGCGGTTTTTTCAATTTGGGACGACGTGAGGGCTTAAAAATGGCCTATTTGGAGGCTTGCGATCAGGCACCCCAACCGATCGACTGGTACTTCCAGGCCGTCTCGAGCGCGATGGGGGTTTACGGAACGTACAAAGGCGCCAAGGAGCTATTGGCCTTGCAACAAATTGAGCGGTTGCCGCGGTTGGTCTGTGCCCAACAGCAGAGCTGCGCACCGATGGCCCACGCCTGGGAAGATGGCTCGGCTGTGATCCGACCGGAGCATGTTGTCGCCAAACCGCATGGGATCGCCGAGGCGATTCTGCGTGGTGACCCCACCAAGGCGTATCCCTATGTCAGAGAAATCGTGATTGAAAGCAACGGGTGCTTTGTCGCTGTCAGCGAGCAGCAAATTCGTAATGCGCGCCGAATGCTCCAAGAGTTGGAGGGCATCTCCGCTTGCTTTGCCTCGGCTACCGCAGTGGCCGCGCTGATCCAATTGGTGCGTAACGGCGACTTCCCGTCCAACGACACGGTATTGGTCAATCTGACGGGGAGCGATCGTACACCCAAGCCGATTTCCCCGCGGATCCGTTGGTATCGCAAAATTGACAATGAATGGGTGCCAGAGGGCAACCCACCAGCATTAGCCGGGGTTGATCTAGCGCAGGCGCAATTGCTTGTAAAAAATTAATCCGTGTTGTTGATAAGGGAAAGCAGTTATACGACACAGGGTGTTTAAATGGATGCAATAAATCCATCTAAACACCCTGTGAATTTGACGAAGACGGGCAGCTGATTGCCAACCGGGCCGCACAAACATACCATCGGACAAAGCTTCTTTTTGTATTGCTATGAACCAGGCGGCAATCGTTTTGAAGCTGTGGCCGGCGGTTATTTGATCCTGGCGCCCGACTGGCAACCCGTCGTATGGACACAAGCAGAACGGGCAAAGGGCCAAGCCTGGGGCTTACAAACCGTCCAGTCGTGCCATACCTATGGCACGCCCCCGGTCGAGTAAAGCAAGATGCGCCATGTAAGGAGGTTCACAAAGTCAACTACCACCGCCAAAGTACGTACAGGCGCAGACAATCCGTAACAAGCAGATTATGGAAGAGCGCGATCCAGTCGTGCGGCAACGCAATCTCGACGATCTACGCCGCGCAGCCGAGAACCCGGAAAAGGCCAAGATGTTCATGCGGCGCGCGGCGTTGGTCGACAGCCTCAAATCAGCATCGACTGTTCAGTAAGATGTTATAGGAGAAGACCCATGTCATCTATTGTTGCCTTATTGCTGGTCGGCGCGGTTGTTTCAACCGCCATCAAAGTTGGCATCCTGGTGGTTGGGGTGAAAGCCTATCGCGCCAAACGCCAGGGTGCGCCTGATCCGACGGAGCCAACCAAGCATGCTGGGCAAACGGATGGCGCGTGATTCCGTTTTACTTATCTACCTGTTTCCCTGGTTCATGTTTTTCTGATTCGCTGATGTCTTCAATTCTACTGTACAAGGACGGCAAAGGGTGTTTATGCTACCAATTCCGATTTTAGTGTTAGCGAGTGGCACGTTATTGACCCGCATTGGCGTGGCGCGGCGCCAAGAACGACCGTTCCTGATCGACGTTCTATGTCCCCAACAGCCGACTTCTCGGAGCGACGATCCCAGACAAGTTTCCTCTGTGCTATCGCCTCTGTACAAACTCGGCGCGGATATCCACTCTGGGGTAAAAACGCGTCGGGAACTGCTCTTTGGCGATCAACGCACTCAACAGATGCAGGAATTTCGCAGTTCGAGGGACTCACTGAACGACCCTGAACACCGCGACGAACGAGCGGCGGAGGAAGCACATCTCAATCACCATTTCTGGGTGGCAAGCACAGGTACAGCCATTGCCGTCACCGGTCTGGTAACGCATACCGCCTTAGGTCCGCTGAGTATCCCTTTTACCCTTTACACCTGTGTTCCACTCGTCCAGGTCGTCTATCGCGGGATCACAGAGGAAAAGCGGTTGCGTGGACCGGTGGTTGACTTGGTTGCCATCGTGGCATCACTCAGTGCGCATTATTACACGCTCACCGCCGTTTCTTGTGCGCTGATGTGTGCGGCGGAAAAACTGGTCTATCGCACGCAAGATCGCTCGCACCGCGATATGGTGGGGGTCTTCCAACAACAACAACAGCAAGTCTGGCTGCTGCGCGACACACTGGAAGTGGAAGTGCCACTGGCAGACCTGCAACCTGGCGACATCATTGTGATCCATGCCGGCGGGGTGATCCCGGTAGACGGGGTGATTACGCAGGGTGGTGCCACCATCGACCAGCACATGCTCACCGGGGAAGCCCAACCCGTGGAAAAGGGTGTTGGCGATCCTGTGTTGGCGGCGACGTTGCTGTTGACGGGGCATATTCAAGTGTGCGTTGAGAAGGCTGGCAACGCTACGATCATGGCACAGATCGGCGCGGTGATGGGCGAAATTGAGGATTATCGCGAACGCCAAGAGCTACGCTGTGATAAGACAGCCGATCGCCTGGTATTGCCCACCTTAACCGCGGGGTTCTTGACGTTGGTGCGCTTGGGACGGATGAGCGCGGTTACCGTGGTCGGTGCCAACTTCACCGAAACGTTGCGCATCGCCTACCCACTGGGCGCACTCAGCTATCTCAACCTGGCGGCGCAGCGGGGCATCTTGGTCAAAGATGGACGTGCGTTGGAAATGCTCAGCCAAGTGGACACAGTGGTCTTCGACAAAACCGGCACCCTGACGCTCGAACAGCCTCACGTCGCCGTTCTCCATCCCTGTCCGGGCACGAGTGAAAAACAATTGTTGACTTATGCCGCCGCTGCTGAGTTTCGCCAAACGCATCCTATCGCCCGCGCCATTCTGGAG
>JBBRVA010000614.1:0-5329 GCA_038247295.1 Caldilineales bacterium
TTCTCTGGCGTCAGGCTTTGGGCGCCATCGCTCCAGGCACGCTTGGGATCAGGATGAACCTCGATCATCAGCGCATCGGTGCCGGCCGCCACGGCCGCCTTGGCGATTGGGCCGACCAGATTCCACATGCCCGTGCCGTGCGCCGGATCGGAGACGACCGGCAAGTGGCTCAGTTCCTTGAGCAGCGGGATGGCGTTGATGTCGAAGGTGTTGCGCGTCGCCGTTTCGTAGGTGCGAATACCACGTTCACAGAGCATCACCTGCATGTTGCCGCCGCTGAGGATGTACTCGGCACTCATCAGCAATTCTTCGATCTTGCCGCTGATGCCGCGCTTCAAAAAGACGGGTTTGCGCACTTTGCCCAGCGCCTTGAGCAGCGAGTAATTCTGTGTGTTGCGCGCCCCCACCTGGAAGATATCGGTATATTCGCCGACCAGTTCGATATCATCGGTGCTCATCACTTCGGTGATAATCGGCAGACCGGTCGCTTCGCGCGCTTCGGCCAGGAAGCGCAAGCCAGCCTCACCCAGACCCTGGAAACTGTAGGGGCTGCTGCGCGGTTTGAATGCACCGCCGCGCAGGATGGTCGCACCGGCTGCCTTGATCATGTGCGCCGTCTCGATGATCATCTCGCGGCTTTCCACGCTGCACGGCCCGGCCATCACGACAATTTTGGGACCGCCAATCGCCACACCGCGTACATCGATCACGGTGTCTTCGTGGCTGAAGTCGCGGCTAGCCAGTTTGTATGGCTGCATCACGCGCATGGTCTTCTCGACACCGTCCATCACTTCGAAGCTCCCCTGCGACATCAGGTGCTCATCGGCCCCAATGATGCCAATGATCGTACGTGCTTCGCCGCGACTCAAGTGGACCTTGTAGCCCAACTCTTCCACCCGCTTGACAACACCTTCAATGTCGGCGCGCTCGGCGCCTTGTTTCATGACAATAATCATAATTTATGCTCCATGGATAAGATTTACGATTTTTGATTTACGATTTACGATTTACGAAGTAGCCTTGTCGGCGAAATAGCTTCGTAAATCAAAAATCGTAAATCGTAAATTATTATGCGACTGCCAACAATTCAACCAATTCCTCAGCATTATCCTCGGTCGCCGCGTTGATGTAGCGATCAACGGCTTCGGCGATACGACGCATACTGACCATCAGGGTGGCGAAATCTTCGTGGGTCAAACTCTGACGCCCATCGCTCATCGCGTTGTCGGGATCACGGTGGATCTCAATGATCAAGGCGTCGGCCCCGGACGCGACAGCGGCGCGTGACATGGCCGGCACCAATTCACGCAGACCGGTGCCATGCGACGGATCGGCCACAACGGGCAGATGGCTGGTCTGCTTGAGCACGGGGATGGCATTGAGATCGAAGGTGTTGCGCGTGGCGGTCTCGTAGGTGCGAATGCCACGTTCGCAGAGCATCACTTGGGTGTTGCCGCCGCTGACAATGTATTCGGCGCACATGAGCAACTCTTTGATCATACCACTAATGCCGCGCTTGAGCATGACCGGGCGCTGCACCTTGCCCACCGCCTGCAACAGACCATAATTTTGCATGTTGCGCGCGCCAATCTGCAAAATGTCGGCATATTCAACTACCATTGGCACAGCTTCCACCGTCATTACCTCGGTGATAATCGGCAGCCCCGTAATCTCACGCGCCTCGGCCAGGTACTTCAAACCCTGCTCGCCCATGCCCTGGAAGTCGTACGGGCTCGTGCGGGGTTTGAAAGCGCCACCGCGCAGCACCTTGCCACCGGCTTCCTTGACGGCCATCGCGCTCTCGATGATCTGGTCGCGGCTTTCGACGCTACATGGCCCGGCCATCACGATCACTTCCGGCCCACCGATCTGCACGCCGTGGCCAATGTCGATAATCGTATTGTCGGGGCGGGCGCTGCGGCTGGCCAGTTTGTACGGTTCCTGGATACGCATCGTCTGGTGCACGCCTTCCATATCGTCAAAAACTTCACGCGTGACGCGGGTCATGTCACCGACCAGGGCAACCACAGTGCGATTCTCGCCATAGATCGGATGGACATTGGCGCCCATCTGTTCGGCTTTCTGGATGACGGCGCTGATCTCGGTTTTGGTTGCGCCTGGTTTCATAACGACGATCATGGGTTTTGCTCCTTTGGTAGTTTGAAGGGAAACAGGATACGGGAAACAGGATACGGGATGTCGGGCGGCCACTGTTTCCCGCATCCCACATCCTGTTTCCCTATTCAAATTTGCAACAACGTCGATTGCGCCGTGGCCGCGCCATTTTCTAACTGCACGGCAGCGGGATAACTGCCCAGCAGCTTGACAAAAGCGGCGCGGCTGAGCAGGAACATGATGGCTTCACCGGCTTCCTTGTCTTGCCAATGGCCGTCGAAGTCCAGATAGAAGACATATTGCCAAGGTCGTCCGCGGCGGGGCCGGCTTTCGATCTTGGTCAAGTTGATGCGCCGGCGCGCGAATTCTTCCAATGCGCCGTACAGTGAACCGGCCGTGTTCGGCACGGCGAAGACAAGTGAAGTCTTCGAACGTTCGCTGCGCGGCGCATCGCCCTTGCCGACTACAAAAAAGCGGGTGTAGTTATTGGACATATCCTCCACCCCTTCTTGCACAATTTCCAAGCCATAGATCTGCGCGGCAAGTTTGCTGGCGATCACAGCGACGCCTGGCTCTGGATTGGCCGCCAAATCTTTGGCGCTGCCGGCCGTATCATACCAAGGCACGGCGGTGTAGTGATGGCGATTCATAAACGTTTCGCACTGGGCCAAGGCTTGCGGATGGCTACGCACCTGTGTGATCGTCGCCGCATGGCCCGGCACGGTCAACAAACAATGGCGCACGCGCAGCAAGATTTCGCCATGCACCTTCAGATCATGTTCCAGTAGCAGGTCAAACGATTTGTTGATGCTGCCGGCGGTTGAGTTTTCGACGGGCACCGTCCCAAAATCGGCGCGCCCACTGTCCACCGCCTCGAAGATATGTTCAAAGGCCTGGCATGGCAATGTCTTTACCTCAGCCCCGAACTGTTGGCGGACGGCTTCTTCCGAATAAGCACCGGGTTCGCCTTGGAATGCTACGATAGACATACAACCTCCTGAGTCGTTAGATGCGGAATAAGTAATAAGTAACAAGTAACAGCTAATTATTAATTGTGAATGAAAGCGCTGATGACCCGACATTACTCATTACCAATTACTTATTACCTGTTACTTATTTTTTATCTCCGCGCCACACGTCTAACTGCGCCTCAATCCAGCGATTTAACTCGGCCATATCGGCCTCGGAAAAAACAATCGTTTTGTCGGGTCGCAAACTTTTTGCTTCGCGCAGATAAACATGCTGGATGTCACTTTGCGCTTTGTCTGTGTTCCAGTGCAACAAGACGCGGATGCACTGAGTCAAGGCGCCGGGTACGCCGATCTCGTGGCTGCACATCAACGGCACATCCAGCCAGCCCAGTTGGCGGGCAGCAGTGGCGGGAAAAGCCGCCACCAGATCCGGCGTAGTGGTAAAAATGGCGCTGGTCACATCTTCGGACCGGATACCATTAAGTTGAATCATCAAGGCCAGTAATTCACGCGTCGCCTTGAGTACAGCTTCACGTTCATCCGTCTCTACTGTGGTGGCGCCGCGTACTCCTCGACATAACATAAGCGCTT
This sequence comes from Caldilineales bacterium, assembly GCA_038247295.1. GTDB lineage: Bacteria > Chloroflexota > Anaerolineae > Caldilineales > Caldilineaceae > JAPLGZ01. The sequence continues at coordinate 3,678 of JBBRVA010000614.1, forward strand.
ACTCCTGATCATGGGTTATTTTTTTGCAAAAAAAGAGAGCGGGGAGTGTCGCCATTCCCCGCTCTCGTTGAGTTCAATGTCCGCCCGGCATCAGCCAGCGTTCATCTGCTCCCTTGCGCAGAATGGCGACGAGTTGCTAAAGCTAAAATAGTAGTAACCAAAAGAAAACCCACGCCATGTATCGCGTGGGTTAGCATAAAACGCAAAACGACCGATGGCAGATTGGCTGCCGATCAGGTCATGTTGGTTATTGCGTGCAGATGCAGAATGAGAACGCATAGTTTGGTTACGACTTTGGGTTTAGCAAAACAGTCGGCTGCTCAAGTTGGCACATGAATGAATAATGATTGGCGCTAAGATACCATGAGTGAGGCAGGTTGTCAAACTCGACTGCTTATTTAATCGCTAATTTTAGCCGAATCCTTCGTTGTTGATCGAACATTTCTAATTTACAGCTTAAATGGTTTCTTTTGGATAATGCAGTACGCATGGGGACAAAAGCGACTGCGGTTGCCCGGCTGGAATCTGCACTGGTCAGTGGCAAACACTCACCTTCCATTCATACCTTGCGCCACTATGCACGCGCAGTCAACTGCCAACTCGAAGTACGGCTGGTTGGATAGCATTACGGACTCTCTCCCAGCTTCAATTATTTTTCAAGCGGCGGCGAATTTCTGAGGGTGAGGCAACTTCAAAAAAGCCTTCCACGGCCTCAAGGAGGTTTAAGCGCGCGGCTGCGATCGTGTGGCCTTCGCTCACAATGTCTAATTCTGGACAAGTCGCTACATAGTCATCGTCTTCGCGCTCAATCACAGCCGTTAGTTGTAACACCCGCTTTGCCTGTTTCATCGTTTGTCCTCACCAATTGTTAGATGCTCACCGCAAGTGTTCAGTATACCCTGGGGATTCGACTAGCGTCAATCCAACTGGACAACCAATTACTGCCTTATGTTGACGCTGACCCAGGCCCAATGTACAATGCGGATAATGAATGAGTAAAGACAGTAGGTCAGTAAGTCAGTAGGCCATTCACTGTCTTACTGACTTACTGTCTTACTGACCTACTGTCTTACTGACCTACTGTCTTACTGACCTACTGTCTTACTGACCTACTGTCTTACTGACCTACTGTCTACTATTTTAAAAGTGTGCTAATCTATGACCACGACCCAAAACTTCCTCGCCTTCGACCTGGGCGCCGAGAGCGGACGCGCTATCCTGGGCGCATTTAATGGCGAGCGCCTAGCCTTGCAAGACATTCACCGTTTCCCCAACACGCCGGCCCGCTTGCCAGGGGGTCAGCACTGGGATATTTTACGCCTGTGGAATGAGATCAAACAGGGCATTGGCCTGGCCAACCAGCAGACGAACGGCGCTTTGGCAGGCATGGGTCTGGACACCTGGGGCGTAGACTTTGGTCTGCTCGACCGCAGCGGCGCGCTGATCGGCAATCCCTATCATTATCGCGACCGGCGCACCGACGGTATGATGGAGGAAGCCTTTCGCCGCGTGCCACGGGCGGAGATTTATGCGCGCACCGGCATTCAGTTTATGTTCTTCAACAGTTTGTACCAGTTATTGAGCATGGTCATTGCCCAGGCGCCGGCACTTGAAAGTGCGCAGACCTTTCTCACCGTTCCGGATCTGCTCAA
>JBBRVA010000615.1:0-5304 GCA_038247295.1 Caldilineales bacterium
GCGGCCACTGCGATCTTGAAACTGAATCGACCAATCACCAATGGGCATTTTGCCTGCGAGTAAGAGAGCATTGAACGGCGCGGCGGGGGTCACTTGGACAGTGCGCCGAGTGACGGCTTGGCCGTTGATCAAAACGAGCAATTCGCCATCCAGTGGCTGGGTTGGATAGAAGGCAACACGCAACCCAGCAGTGCTCTGCTCTACATCCAGCGCGGCCACCGCATTGGCAAAGGTTAGATCACCCATGCCCTGCACAGGATACCAGGTCTCATCCCACGTAATTGATCCGCCGGCGGGTAGACGGTATTGGTCAGCAAAGGTAGGCGCTAGCCCACCGTGCAGTTCGACATAACGCGAATCATCGTCGGCATAATTGTAGCCTGCCAATGTATCACTCCAGCCCAGGGCAAAAACCTTGCTACCGCGCGCGATATCAGCGGGAAAGATACGCACTGCGCCAGCATCGTAGGCGGGATCGTAGACGCCGACAAAGGGGCCGTGCGCCGCGGGCGCTTCAAAAAAGCCTAAATACTGCTGCCAATTGCCAAGGCGGCTCCAGTCACGCTCTTTGTAGAGTGGCCAGGCGAATGTTTGCCCGGGTTGCGGCAAGATCGCATTGGCCGTGCTGTGGACAGTCATTTTATCGGCTGGCAGGACAAAGTGTAGTTCGTTGCTGGGGCGCTGCCCCGAACCGGGCGCCAACATGGCATCTTGCCAGAAACTAAAGTCCAACGCCTTTGCGCTGATATTGGTCAAGGTTGGCTGCACCTCAAACGTCGCCACGCCAGCGCGCAACGAAACCGTAATCTTGGCCTGTAGATAGCGGTCATCAGGTGGGGTCGACAACGTTACGCTGGCAATTTCCTTGCTCGGCTGCTCTACACTTACATCCCACGCACTACCCCAATCATAGCCATGCTCGATCACAGGCAAGCCCCATTCTAGGCCACCCAGCCCCAGCCAGCCACGCTGATTTTCGATCCCCCAGTGCGTGGGCTTGACGACATCGTTCTGATAAAACATCGGCGCGCCACTGGGCTTGTGGATCACCTGCCAGATACGGCCGCCCAGTTCGGGCAGGATGAGCACTTTGAGGTAGGCGTTCTCCAACACGAGCACACGATAGTCGCGTGGCTCGGGTGTGAGTGCTTCGGCGCGAAAGCGATCAACATCGAAAACTTTATACGGCCAATTGTATTGGACATCGAGGGCATCGGTCTGATAACGTTCGTAAGGATAGGTGGGCAGGGTGACAGTTTCCGTATAATAGCGCACGGTATCTAGACTCTCTGCGCCTAGATCAGACCCGGAATCTACTGCTGGCAACCCTGACGTTTCCGGTAAATGAGTGGCGTCTGCAGCAGTCTGAGTCACTGTTTTGATCACAATAGAGCGTTGAGCAAAATCGTTGGTACAGGCACTTAAGAGCAACAGCGCTAGGCTAAGAATAGGCACAGGCCATAAAAGTAAACGAAGCGAAGCAGAGGTGTGTTGCATTCTGCTGGAATGATACGGATTTATTGTGGTTGAGTCCATAGGACCATTATACAATTGACCCTACAATTGGGGTAAAACTGCGGGCGAGAAAATATATCGGCGCTAGCCCCGTAAGCAAGTTTTTTACATGATGGCTTTTAAAGCAGAGCTTTCGTTTTGTCCTATGCTATAATAAAGCTAGGCTGAGGTGTAAAATAACTTGGGAGGACTTATCACTCATGATTTTTGAACGTATTACAGTTGATCCAGAAGTTTTTGGTGGCAAGCCATGTATTCGTGGTTTACGCTTTCCAGTCTCGCGTTTATTAGGCTTATTGGCAGCTGGCGAGACGCGCGAAACGATCCTGAATTCGTATCCCTATTTGCAGCCAGAAGACATCAATGCATCATTAACTTACGCGGCCTTCCTAGCCGATGAACAAGTAGTTGAGTTTGCCTAATGAAAGCTCTCTTGGATATGCCAGTTGCCCCGCAGTTAATCGAGGTATTACTTGCGCATGGTCATGAGGGTGTCCATGCTTCACAGATTGGTAAATCCCGTGCATCAGATACGGAACTGCTAGCGTTGGCAAGACACGAAAACCGAATTATCATTACAGCCGATCTAGATTTTCCACGCTTGCTTGCACTGAGCGCGGCAAAAGGACCAGGCACAATTTTATTCCGTGGTGGCAGCTATTCGGATGAAGAGATGCGCGAGTTATTGGAGAGAGTATTGCAAACGGTGCCACCGGAGACAATTGAACAATCCATTTGTGTGGTAGATCGTAAACGAGTACGCATTACAAGGTTACCGCTTACCTGAAGACTTTCTTGTAATTTATAGATAGGCGTTTATGGCTTGTTATATGGAGTACGCAGCAATCACAAAAATTATTGCGTATTTCGGCGAAATTTTTTAAAAACTAAAATCGTTATCCGTCGATTGCGTCCGACCCCAGGTCGGACGCAATCGACGGATAACGATTTTAGTTTTGACTTAGCGGCGCACCAAATCCGGCAGTCCGGCGGCTTCACGCAAACCTTCGGCGCGACTCGTATCTTCCCAGGGGAATTGCACATCGTCACGACCAAAGTGGCCATAGGCCGCCGTCTGGCGGTAGATGGGCCGGCGCAAATCCAGATCACGGATGATCGCGCCGGGCCGCAGATCAAAGTGCTCATCGACCAACAGTGCGATCTTTTCGTCGCTGATCTTGCCGGTGCCAAAGGTCTCGACGTTGATGCTCAACGGGCGCGCCACACCAATCGCGTAGGCCACCTGAATTTCGCAGCGCGTGGCAATACCGGCGGCTACAATCGTCTTCGCCACCCAGCGTGCAGCATAGGCGGCGCTGCGATCGACCTTGGTGCAATCCTTACCACTAAAGGCGCCACCACCGTGCCGCCCCATACCGCCATAGGTATCAACGATGATTTTGCGGCCGGTCAGCCCGGCGTCGCCCATCGGACCACCCACGACAAAGCGCCCTGTGGGGTTGGTAAAGATGCGCAAATCTTTGTCCACCATACCAGCCGGCAGCACGGGATCGATGACCTTCTCGATCAATTCACGGCGAATCTCTTCCTGGCTAATCTCAGGCGCATGTTGCGTGCTGATCAGCACCGTATGCACGCGCTTTGGCTTGCCAAAGGCGTATTCGATTGTGACCTGGGTTTTACCGTCTGGACGCAGCCAGGGCAAAATGCCAGCCTTGCGCACTTCGCTTAAGCGGCGCGCCATCTTATGCGCCAGGTAGATCGGCATTGGCATCAAGGTCGGTGTCTCATCACAGGCAAAACCAAACATCATACCCTGATCACCGGCGCCGACGGCCTCGATATCATCGACTTCAGCGGCGGCACCTTCTTTGGATTCTAGCGCCTGATCGACGCCCATTGCAATGTCGGGGCTTTGCGAGGCAATGGCGACCTGAATACCGCAGGTGTTACCATCAAAGCCCTTATCGCTGCTGTCAAAGCCAATCTCTTTGACCACCTTGCGGATCAACTCATCGAAATTGACAAAGGCGGTGGTGGTAATTTCCCCCAATACCATCACAAAACCGGTCTTAACCGCCGTCTCGCACGCCACGCGCGACATCGGGTCTTGCGAAAAAATCTCATCCAACACCGCATCGCTGATCTGGTCACACATCTTATCCGGATGACCCTCAGTCACCGACTCGCTCGTGAAGAGCAGGCTGGGAGAGGTCATAAATGTACTCATAGCTTCGTCTTCTCCTTGCAAATAATTAATTGTGAATAATTAATAATTAATCGTGAATGAAGCCGCATCGTCGAGCTAGCATTCGCAATTAATTATTCACAATTCACAATTTTATTTTAATGTCCCGTCCCCAGGCTCCACTCATTCAGATACGATTCTTGTTCAGCCGTCAGCGTGTCGATGTTGACGCCCATCGCCTTCAGTTTGAGGGCAGCGATCTCGCGGTCGATCACATCCGGCACGTTGTAGACCTGGCCACCCAATTCACTACCGTGCTTGATCATATACTCGGCGGCCAGGGCTTGGTTGGCAAAACTCATGTCCATCACAGCGCTGGGATGGCCTTCGGCGGCAGCCAGGTTGACCAGGCGACCTTCGCCAGCCACATAGATGCGACGACCATCTTCCAAAGCATACTCATCCAAGAACTCGCGCACACGCGTCACTTTGCGCGCCATCGCCGTGAGCGACTTCATGTCGATCTCGACATCAAAGTGGCCGCTGTTGGCGAGGATGGCGCCATCGCGCAATACGTCCAGGTGTTGCTTGCCGATCACATGGATATCACCGGTGGCGCTGCAGAAGATATGGCCCTCTTTGGCGGCTTCGCTCATCGGCATCACACGGAAGCCATCCATCACGGCTTCCAGCGCGCGCAGCGGATCGATTTCGGTGACGATAACGTTGGAGCCCATACCCTTAGCGCGCATGGCAATGCCCTTGCTGCACCACCCGTAGCCGGCGACGACAAAATTCTTGCCCGCCAGCAACACATTGGTGGCACGAATGATACCGTCGATGCTGCTTTGGCCGGTACCATAACGGTTGTCGAAGAAGTGTTTAGTCTGCGCATCGTTGACCGCCATTACCGGGAACTTGAGCTTGCCCTGCGCGGCCATCGCTCGCAGCCGGATTACACCAGTCGTCGTCTCTTCGGTGCCGCCGATCACATCGGTGAGCAATTCGCTGCGGCTGGTGTGCAACATGGCAACCAGGTCCATGCCATCGTCCATCGTGATGTGAGGGCGCACATTGAGCACACTGTCCATGTGTGAATTGTATTGCTCGTTGCTTTCGCCCTTGATCGCATAGACCGGCATTTCGTAATAGGAAACCAGGGCCGCGGCAATGTCATCTTGCGTGCTCAGCGGGTTGCTGGCGCACAAGGCAGCTTCGGCCCCACCAGCGATCAGAATGCGCATCAAGTTAGCGGTCTCGGCGGTTACGTGCATGGCCGCCGCGATGCGGATGCCCTTAAAGGTTTGCTCGCGCCGGAAACGCTCTTCGAGCAGATCAAGCACCGGCATCTCTTTGGCGGCCCATTGCATACGAAAGCGGCCTTTTTCGGCCAGCTTAATATCGGCAATGTCGTGGGTCAATTCTTTGGTAGTCATTCATTTTCTCCCGAACAAATAATAAGATTTACGATTTTGGATTTACGGCCACCCCACCCACCCACCCTAACCCTCACTGCCATTACGTTAAGGAATTTCGTAGGTGCGGTTACAAACCGCACGTCTCCGTTCAAACCAGACAGTGCGGTTACAAACCGCACCTACGACTTGCAACGTTTCTTACCTTAATGGCCGTGAGGGTTA
>JBBRVA010000616.1:0-5298 GCA_038247295.1 Caldilineales bacterium
ACCGCGCAAACGTGGGACAAATTGGCAACCGCAAGCCAAGATATTGCTATGCCGCTACAAACGCTGCCATCGATCGAACAAATAACTGAACAGTTAAGTGAAAGCCGGCGTCTAGACGAAGCCGTAGACGCGGATCCAGATCCGATACGCGCCAGGGTTCGGCGCGCGATGATCGGCTGGGCAGAGACCACGTTGGCTGGGCTACATGCCAATACCATCAAGCCCACTGTGACAACCGAGGTGCAAGTGATCCGGCTGGGCGATCTGATCCTGGTTACTGCAGCGGGCGAGCTTTTTAGCGAGTTGGGGCTGGCGCTAAAATATGCGTCGGGGGCACCACAGACATTTATTTGTGGCTTTGCCAATGACAATATCGGCTATATCCCAGCGCGGCGCGCCTATCCGCACGCTGGCTACGAAATCGCCGAAGCTTACAAATATTACGGCTACCCTGCTGCGCTGGCGCCAGAAGCAGGCGAAAGTTATGTGGCAGCGGCTGTACGACTGATGCATACAATGTAGACAAGTAGATAGGGAGACAGGGAAACAGGTAGACAAGTGGAGACACCTGTTTCCGCTATTTACTTATTTTCCTGTTTACTTGTCAACCTATCTACCAATTTACACCCCAAAGGAAATGAGGACACCAAATTTCCAACATGCCAACTGACTTAGACATCTACTTATTAGATTTACGTGGCTATCTAGTGCTGCCCAATGCCTTGACGCCAAGCGAAGTGGCAGATTTGAATGCTGGCCTGGATGCGATACCACCACTGGTGCGCGGCGAATGGTACGGCTATGTGCACGCCCACCAGTACGGCACGACCGATGGGCTGAATCTGCAACAGATCTATGAAGCCGGCAAGCCTTTTGAGAAATTGATCGATCATCCGGCCTGGTTTGAAAAAATCAAACACTTCGTTGGCGGCGAAGGCACCTTCGATTACCATCATGGCCCTTTGTTTATTGACGAAAACTTCGCCAATTTCCGCGGCCCCGGTGAAGCGATCGGGCTCCATTCGGGCGGCCACAGCGGCGTCAAACGCAACCAGTTCCGCTATCACGCCGGGCGCTTTATGTGTGGCCAAGTTAATATTCTAATCGCACTCACCGACATTGGTCCCGGCGACGGCGGCACGATGGTCATCCCAGGCAGCCATAAAGCCAACTTCCAACACCCACACTTCGAACAACATCGTATGGGTCCAGGCCAATCGGTAGACGGCATCGAAGGGTCGATTGAGATTTCGATGCAGGCGGGTGATGCCCTGCTCTTTGTGGACGCCATCTCCCACGGATCGGCCAAACGCATCAACTCTGGACTGCGTCGCATTCTGGTTTACCGCTATGGTCCTTCTTGGGGTACATTCCGGCATGGCTATCAGCCATCGCCCGCATTGCTTGAACGCCTCACGCCCACCCGTCGCCAGATTGTTCAACCGTTGCAATTGATCCCACGTGGGCCAAGCAAGTGAAGGGATAACAGGATGACAAGATGACAAGATGACAGGATGACAAGATGACATTGGGAGTCCCAATGTCATCTTGTCATCCTGTCATCCCTTCATTAGCACCAACTATACATGAAATTATTCTGGATAAGGAGCGCTGTTCATGCCAACCAACACTCTACCCCGCCTGCGCGTCAGCGACAATCGCCGCTTTCTTGTCACCGAAAACGGTGATGGATTTTTCTGGCTCGGCGATACCGCATGGGAGATCTTCCACCGTTTGAAGCGTGAGGAGGCAAAACATTACTTTGTCACGCGCCAACGCCAACGTTTCAATGTTGTCCAAGCGGTGGCGCTGGCCGAATTTGACGGGCTGCACACGCCGAATGCGTACGGTGCGTTGCCGCTACTCGACGATGATCCCACCCGTCCCAACGAAGCCTATTTCGCCTATGTCGATGAGTTGGTGCAGATGGCGGACGCGCATGATCTCTATGTGGGGTTTCTGCCCACTTGGGGCGATAAAGTCAATCGCCGCCAATGGGGCATGGGTCCTGTTGTTTTTAACGAAACGAATGCGCGCAGCTATGGCCAATATTTGGGCGAACGTTATCGCGATCAGAGTAACATCATCTGGATTCTGGGCGGCGACCGGCCAGCCATCTTTGAAGATGACGACTATCGCCCCGTTTGGCGCGCGATGGCGGCCGGCATCGACGCAGCCACCGGTAACGCGGCGCTGATCACCTATCACCCGCCCGGTGGCCGCTCCACGTCTGCCTGGCTCCACGAAGAGCCGTGGCTGGACTTCAACATGATGCAATCTGGGCATGGCTCTGGCCGTGATACACCGGTGTGGGAAGCTGTCAGCGCCGATTATAGCCTGACACCGGTCAAGCCGACGCTAGACGCAGAACCCAATTACGAAGATCATCCAGTCAATCCCTGGCCGCAGTGGCAAGCCAGCAACGGTTATTTTCGGGATTATGATGTGCGCAAGCAAGCTTACCGCTCGGTCTTTGCCGGCGCATGCGGCGTCACCTATGGTCATCATGCCATATGGCAATTTTATGACCCGGCCCAGCGCGAGGGGGTCAATCACGCCGACCGCGCCTGGCAAGCAGCGATTGAGCGCCCAGGCGCTAATCAGATGCAACATCTGCGCGCGCTGATCGAATCACGCCCTTATCTGGCACGCATTCCCGATCAAAGCCTGCTCATTTCGTCCGCTGGCGCGGCGGAAAGCCATGTGCGCGCCACTCGCGCCATTGATGGTAGTTATGCCCTCGTCTATCTGCCTACCCGCGAGCCAGTCAGCATCGATCTGAGCGTGCTGGCCGGCAATCGTAAGCGCGCCTGGTGGTACAATCCACGTACCGGCGAAGCGACGCCGATTGGCGACGTAATCGCGTCTTCCATCGCCAGCTTTACCCCGCCCGTCGATGGTCCAGATTGGGTATTGGTATTGGATGACGCTGCGCAAAGGTTTGATACACCAGGCGACAAGGCGTAAACCGGGCTGGATCAGCGCCTAAACTTGCACGCAGCAGCGTAGAATCGCTATCACGAATCGCCTAGATTTGGTGTACAATATGTTCTAGACAGATCCAAAGAAAGAGCTAGATGAGTTCTACAACAATTAAGGTTGAACTATACACCCAAGAAAGCAATCGAACGTATGAGTAATCCTATCTATACCCCCAAACGGGCAATGATTATCGTCGCCCACCCGGATGATATTGAGTTTGGCTGCGCTGGCACGGCCGCGCGCTGGGTGCGCGATGGCGCGCAGGTCTGCTATGTGCTGGTGACCAGCGGCGACGTGGGCATTGCGACGCTGGGCATGACCAAGGCGCAGGCCACCGAAATTCGCGAAGCAGAACAAGTGGCCGCGGCGGAAGTCGTCGGCGTCAAGGATGTGATCTTTCTGCGCGAGCCGGATGGCATGGTCGAAAATACAATGGCCCTGCGCAAGCGCCTGGTGCGCGAAATCCGCCGCTTTCGACCCGAAGCGGTGATTACGGGTGACCCAATGATGCTCTGGGTGGGCGGCGAATATATCAACCATCCCGACCACCGCGCCGTAGCCGGTGCGGCGATTGACGCGATCTTCCCGGCGGCGGGTCAGCCCAACTTGTTTGAGGAACTGGCTGAAGAGGGTCTTACAGCCCACAAGGTGCGCAGGGTTTTTGTGCAGCGCTGGGACCAAGACGCCACCCACGACACCTACATCAACATCAGCGATGTGATCGATTTGAAGGTCGAAGCGCTGAAAAAACATGTCAGCCAGATGGGCGAGTGGGATCCCACCGAGATGGTGAAGAAATGGTCCGCCGAGGCCGCCAAGGGCAAAGAGATGGCCTATGCCGAGTCATTCCGCGTCGTAACCTTGGTCAATGATACGGATTTTGAGAAGATGGAGACGATGTAGGGTGTGGGCAGTCAGTCGGGCAGTCGGACAGTGAAGACACAAGACTGCTCACTGTCCGACTGATCCACTGTCCGACTGATCCACTGTCCTACTGATCCACTGTCCTACTGCCCGACTGTCCGACTGACTGTCAATTATTCACGAGCGGCAAGAAAACCTTGCTAGCGTCATTCAAGTTGTCTAGCTGCTGCAACTCGACCTCGATTGACGTGCCATCTGCGCCGACGACAACCAGCCAGTAGGTGTAGAGGCGGCGTCCGGCTTGGCCAAGCCATCTGTCAAGCACTGCGGAAATTATTGGTTGACCCAATAGTAGACCCTTTGGGTTTTCTCTGCGTGAGGTGGATGCCCGTCTCACGCCGGAAACCCAAAGGGTCTAAGGCCAGGGTTGCGGGCGACTCATCTTCTATAAAAAGCGGTTCACAGCGCACGCAGAGCAGACACAGAGAACACGGAGGAAGCGCAAACACTAGTACGGTATGGCGGAAATAAGCCTATTATCTTTGAGTGGGACAGTAAGACAGTGAGACAGTGTTTGTACTGTCTCACTGTCTTACTGTTTTACTTGTGCCGAACTGTACTAGCTTGCTTTTTCTCTGTGTGCTCTGTGCAGCGACCTTGTGTACGCTGTGAACCGCTGTTGTTGTGATCCGTGTTTACCGGCGAATCAACGGCAGGAAAACTGCGCGTGGCGTTGTAAAGCTAAATTCGGCGCTGGTCGTCACATTGCCATGCCCATCGTCCGCACGAATGCGCACGAAGTAGGTTGTCCCCCATGCCAGCCCCGGCAAGGCGAATTGTTGCGCACCCGTGCCCGCTGGCGCCGTGATGGACCCCGTATAGACACCCGCCTGCGTGCCAAACTCGATCAGCGCCGTGGCCAGTTCATTGGTCGTCCAGCCGACGCGGGCATTGTTGCCCGTGAGCACTGGCTCGGTGATCGCGCTGATCTGTGGGGCGGTGGTGTCGATCACAAAGCTAAATTCGGCGCCAACGGTCTGGTTGCCGCTTTGGTCAACGCTGATGATTTGGGCATAATATTTGCCATCCGTCAGATTTGTCAAGGCAACTGCGTGCGCGGTGCTGAAGCCAGGCGTTGCAGCGCTTTGCGTGTAATTGCCCGGCGCAAGGCCGTAACGCACTTGTGTAGTCGCTGGTTCGTCCGTCTGCCAAGTGATGGTGACGCCGTTACCGGCCACGCTGTTGTTGGCTCCGCTGATCAGCGGCGCGACTTTGTCCGTGCCAAAGCTAAATTCGGCGCTGGTGGCGGCATTGTCGCTCTGGTCGCTGCAAACGAGTTGGACGTAATAGATTGCGCCGATGGTAATCGCCGGTAGCGTTGCTTCGTGTTGTTTAAAGTGGAGCAAATTTTCGATTGTGTTGGTATAATTGCCCGGTTGCGTGCCATAGCGG
>JBBRVA010000617.1:0-5289 GCA_038247295.1 Caldilineales bacterium
CCTGGCCAGCCCTGTGCGGCCGTGGCTACCCATCGCAATCAAATCGGCGTGTTCACGCTCAGCCAGCGCTAAAATTGTGGAAACCACCGGCCCCGTCTCGATATAGGTAACAGCCTCGATGCCTTGCGCTTTTAGTTCAGCTTGCCGTTCCGCCAAATATATTTTGGCTTCTTCCATAATCCGATCAAGCAGATCCGGATCGAAGTAAGGAACGGCGTCGGCCGCTGGCATCATGGCAACAGCCGTCGGCTCTACGACCTGAAGCAACACGAGCCGAGAGCCAAATTTCTGCGCCAACGCCTGGGCATGCGGCAGAATCTGCGCCGATCGGTCCGAGCCGTCGAGTGGAACTAAGATGGTGTTGTACATCAATCTACTCCTTTGAGGTATGCTAAGCAGGGCTATCAACCCTGGGCAATTGAATTGTCAACTGGCGCATTGTATCATAATGTGCCGTTTTTTTAGCAACGCCGTTTTTTGGTGACACCAAACGCCCGGCTGCCGCAAGTTGGGTTGATACGACTAAATCTTTACCAAGATTTAAAATTGGCTGGATCCAAAGTAGAGGACACGGAAATGGTTGCATAGGATGGTCAACATTGTTATAATCATTGCGCAAGTGATGACGCAAAACCGCCGATCCGCGACTGTTATCAAGAGGAGCTCCCACTATGCGCAAAACGCTGGGGATGAACAAATATCAAAAAGCCGCCCGCAAACCAGGCGAAATAAAAGTCAGCAAAGAAGAGATTGCTGATCTGCTGACGATGGCTTGCAGCATCAATCCAGCCGACCGGCTGCATGCGGCCCAATACCTCTGTCCCTGCCACGTCCAAGCGCGCATCCCGGCGGTGTGGGAAGCCCTTTTCCGTATGATGGCCGACGAAGACCGCCGCGTGCGCCAGCAAGCCTGGCATGCGTTGGAAGATGGCGGCTTGCCGGGTGAACCGGAAGCAATAGCCCGGCTTGAGCAACTTTATGCTCAAGAGACTGATCCCAAAGTGCGCAAATTTGCCTGGGCGCTGATTGGTAAGACCGTGGCTGAGCGCCAAACGCGTGAGGACATGCGCCAATTACTGGCCACAAAGCCAATTAGTCAGACGCGCGGCAAGTGTGATTTTTGCGGAGAGAGTAATGTCTGGATTGAGCGCGACTTAAATACGACGATTCCCACCGCCAGCTTGCCCCGTGCGGCGTTGATCTGTACGCGCTGCGCGGCCGCATAGTCATAGGTTCCGTTGGGACGAAAAGTAAATACCCGGCGAGAAAATCCTTCACCTTGCAGTAGGTCGATTATACTGAATTTTCGTTCGCTTGGTGTGGCAAGTGCTCGGCAAGTTGCCCTCTAGGCTCTCTTACATCGGAGAATGGCTCATGTCCAATCCACAGCAGACAACGCTTTCCCAGATTGAACGCCGTTTGAGTGAATGGGTGGCCCCCTACAACATTACCATTCGCACATTAGATCAGCGGCCAGATCACCCTACCAGTGACGTACTGTACTTGGTCAAAGATATTTTTACCACCCGCAATGGTTCGTTCGAACCAGCCAGCGAACCAGGGTCAATTCCGCAATGGGCGCGTGATGCGTACTTAAACGCTAATTTCTTGGAAGCCGGCACCAATCATCATCTATTTGCGGCCATCATGGGTCTGGATGGAGAACCGATCAAGAACCACGAAATCCGTTACTGGTCGGATGGCTTTGATAAGCTGGGCGATCCAGACTACACGGGCTATGTCCGCGAACAGACAAAGGAAAGCTCGGGCTGGGCCAACACGGTGATCTTTGCGAGCAGTGCTTACGCGCCGGAGCGCGGCGAATCTGGCCCTTGGTGCTGGGCGCCAGTGGGCGCAGCAGAAGTAGTTTGTGGTGGCGGATTGCCGGCCAACGAGGCCATCTCGACCTTTGTCGTCTGGCAGGCTGTCCAACAAGAGACAACGCCCGAGGAACCAGATCCAAGCATACCCGATCCTGGCGGCGAACCGGGTGAGGAAGAACCAGAACCGGGTGATGGCGATCCAGGTAACGAACCGACACCCGGCCTGCCCGCCGACTTTGTCCGGCAGGTTGGCGAATGGATTCAACCCTTCAACATTTACGCGAAAGCGCTCAACGAACGCCCGGACAACCCAGAGGGCGATGTCGTCTACTTGCTCAAAGATATCTTCACCACACGGGATGGTTCCTGGGAACCGTCAGCCACACCCGGTTCCGTAAGCCAGTGGGCGCGCGATACCTATCTAAAACCCTTTGGCGCGCCCGATTATTTTGACGACGCCGGCGCCGATCACCATCTTTTTGGCGCGGTGATTGGGCTGGATGGCCAATTGATGCGCGAAAAAGAGATTATTTTTTGGTCAGACGGCTTCGACAAGTTAGGCGATCCCAGTTACGTCGATTATGTGCGGCGCACCACCAAATCACAATCAGGTTGGGCGAACATTATCAGCGGACCCGGCAGTTCTTACATCCCCGAGCGTGGCGAGTCCGGTCCCTGGTGCTGGGCACCGACTGGGGCGGCGGAAGTGATCTGTGGCGGCGGTATGCCCGCCAAACAACATGTCTCAATCTTTGCCGTCTGGCAGGCAGTGCACCGCTCAGACCTGGCGCCAGATGAAGGTGATGCAGACCAGGATCTTGATCACACGATCTTCCTACCCTTTGTGATGGGCAGTACTGCCCGTGGACAAGCAGACGCGATTGCGCCAGTAGAGGTCAGCGCGCCAGATGAAGCGGCGACGCACCAACCCGAGTTAGCCCGGTTGCGCAAGGCCGCCGGGAAGCGGCTTGGCATCAAATTTAAGCCGGATTCACCCCTGGCGGCCTATGCGCGCCTGCATAAGCTGGGTATGCCAGTAACCAAAGAGTTTAAGGTAAAAGGATACAAAGTACAGGGTTATTACGGCGGCATCGTCTACGTGCCGTTGAAGGAGAGCGAAGCAGTCCAACATGTAGATTGGTAATTGGTGAGTGGTAAGTGATTGATCATGCTTACTTACCACTTACTAATTACTTTTCATCTATCCACTCGATCAACTGAGGGTAAACACGCGCCACCTGTTGATCTGGTTGAGATGGATCGATCAAATCATGGATCAAGTGCCAAGCGGCAGGAAATTCGTGGGTTTGGACGCAGGCGCCCTGTTTACGCCAGATTTCGACCACAGCAGCAACAGTTGTATTATCCACGACGTCATCACAGGGATTGGTGATGACGAGCAGCGTGCCGGCCAGCGGTTTGGATCGCTGCGCCGCCTGTTGCACCATACCCCCCAAGCGCAATAATGCACCCAGACCACGCGAGGCATACCGTGGATAGGCATGTGCCGGCCCGATTCTCGCATCTTTTGCCACATCATCCCACCAGCGAAAAAAATTGGGCAAAGTCATCAAAAGCCGGGCGGCCAGGGAGCGACGGCGGGCTGAAATTGCAAGAATCCCAATCGCTGGTGAAACAAGCACGGCCCGATCCAAGTCGGCTCGTTGTTGCGCCGCCCACCCTACAAGCACGCCACCGAGCGAAAACCCGAACAATGTTACATGCTCACCGAAGCCATGCGCAATGTCAATCGCATCGTTGGTCAGGTCAATCATCGCCTGTGCCGTCAGCCGCGCGAGAGCCGTAGTCAGACGATTGGCAAAGCCGTGTTGGGGCAGCCGCACGTTGAGCACCGTATAACCGCGGGCGTGAAACAGGGTGGCTAGTTGACAAAATTGGTGCGGGCAATTGGTAAAACCGTGGAGGAAAATAATGACACGGTCGGTTTTATGGCCGTGGGCCAGCAATTGCGTGCGACACAGTGGGTTGATCTCATCCGCTTCTTGTGCTTGCCATTGGTGCAAGCGTTCAACCGCGGCACGATAACTTTGTGGGGCTTGAGCATTCATACGTGGGTACGATACGCTGGGTTGATAAGCGAAATAAAGCGTCGGCCTTGTTAGGCCGACCCTCCCTATTTGACTTTAGGCAAAATATCCTCACCGACGACGATCCGTACATCCACAGGCAACGTGCTGTTGAGGCCATTGAGGCTGGATAAATTGGGCTGCAGATCCAGATCGGCGCTCACCTTTTCCAGCAGTGGTTCAGGCACGCCATAATTTATGATAATCGTCCGTCCGTAATCATCGCGGTCAGCATCACCAATCGACACCACATGCCAGCCCTGTGCCACCAACAAATCGCGTGTCCGTGCGGCCACACCGGGTTGATTCGTGCCATTGAGCACCTCAATGCGCACCCAATCCGGGTTAGCCATGGCCAGTCCGTCGGTTACGTCTTGCGGGGCAGGGTTAAAAAATTCTGCCAGTGCGACGCGTACCTTGGCACGATCTGGTTTCAAAATCCACGCGCCTTCGGGTCCAATCTCCCCTTCATCACCAAATTGACCATCAATGACCAACTGGCGGATCTGGAGTTCACGCGGGTTGGCCTGCCGCATATAATTGGCCAATTCAATTTGCGTGGCGAGCGGAATATCGGTTTCAATGCTGTTACGCATCGTCGAGAGCAGAGGCAATGCTTTGGGCAAAAGGGTTGGGATCATATCAGCGCGCAAGACTTTATCCATCACGGCGCGAATCAAGGTCTGTTGGCGGCGGGCGCGACCGTAGTCGCTGTCAACATGTCGAGTCCGAGCATATTTTAGCGCCGTTTCGCCATCTAAGTGTTGCGAACCGGCTTCGAGATGAAAGGTCTCCACGCCATAATCGGCAGTTGGATAAGTTTCGTCATGGATAGTTTGAGGAACGACTACATCCACACCCTCAATCATGTCGACCAATTCAACAAAGCCGCTAAAGTTGACGCGGATATGGTAGGGCACAGATTGGCCGATAAATTGGCTTACGGTGTCTTTGATCAGTTGCACACCGCCCCCAGCGTAGCCAGTTTCCTCACCCCATTGATACGCGGTATTGATCTTATTATTGCCAATCGTGGGAATAGGCACCCACAGATCGCGCGGCAAGGAGAGCATACCCACCGTTAGGGTGTTGGGATCCAATGTCAACAAAATGATCGTATCGGTGCGCGGGGGCGAATTATCACCGGCACGCGCATCGGTGCCCAGCAAAAGCACGTTGATCGGCGGCACGGTGGGCGCGGCTAGCGCCACAGCTTCGGCAGCCGTCTCACCGCCAGCGACCGGCGCCGCATCACCCAAGGTTATATTGCTGGCGGGCGCACTTGGCACGTTGGCAGAAAAGTCTGTCACGGCAAGCGCGGAAGCGTCTAAAATCCGCGTACGCGCCCAGTCGTACAGTTGTATGCCACCCAGCAAGGC
>JBBRVA010000618.1:0-5286 GCA_038247295.1 Caldilineales bacterium
GCAAGCGTTCTACCGACCATTCGGTGAGCACGGCAATGTCGTAGACGGTTTGGGTGCCGGTTGGATCATCATCCAATACGACAATTTTCCGCCCACTCGCGGCGACTTGAGCCTGAATCGCCGGCAACAGATCAACCGGCCATTCGGTGGGCAGCGCCAGCAATAATTCGGTTTTTGATTGGTATGTCATTGCGTTATACTTCCGGTTCCAGGCCAGCGGCGCGCAGTTGTGCCATCAGGCGTTCGGCGCGTGCATGTTCTTGCTCGGCGCGTACATGTTCCTGCTCGGCGCGTGCATGTTCTTGCTCGGCGCGTGCATGTTCTTGCTCGGCGCGCTCTTGGCCGGTCAGAATCAGATTGCCCGTCCAGCCACACCAGCGTAACCAGACGGTTCGTCTGCCTTCAAATTCTCCTTCCCAAAGTGTCAGCCCAAGTTGGACTTGGGCCAGCCAATTTTCATTGATCTCAATATAGTCATTGCCCTGCAGCTGATAGACGGTTAGCATTTGCTCCCCAAGCCGCTGATCGGGGTCGAAAACTACATAATAAGCAACGCGTGCCCGCGCATAAATTTGCCGTTTGCTGCCCATTTCTCCGCCTTTGGCATTGGAAACAATTTCAATGGCCACATCCGGCGGTTTGCCCATCTCCCAGAGCAGATAAGAACGGCCGGCCGTTTCCCACCATGCTGCCGGCATCTCAACATCGAGGCTCAAGAAGATATCTGGCACAATCGCGGGCTGACGCACAGAAAAGTAGACGGCGACATTCGCAGCCACCAGAAAGGGGCGCCCTTCGCCCGGACCCGGCCATGAGCTATACAGCGACCTGGTTAATAAACGCTGCTGCTTTTCGGAAAAGAGATTATCCACAGGGGTGTCATCCTCGGTGATCAGGTGGCTGGTATCGGGTGGTGTCGGCGCCTCCACCATTTCTGTGTATGCTACAAGTTGACCCATCAGCTTTGCCTCCGCTTCCTACCGTACACAAGGTGACGTAATTACACCATTCCCGGATAGTCTATCACCAGTCCAACCAGTTGCCAATCTTGTCAAGAGATGATTATTAACAGTGTAATGTAACGGCGCGCTCAACCTGTAGTGCGCCCCTGCAAATAGCGGCGAACATGTTGGCTAGGATCGAATGGTACAGCGGAGAGGCTGGGTTGGACAGACCCTAGAATCATGCTCATAAACAATGGCCCCACGAGCGTAATAAAGGCATGCGTGGGCGGCTCGGCCACAAGCGCGCCTTCCTGTTGATAGCGTTCGAGCATTGTAATAATTTTTCCAACAATCGTCAGAGGCGCCTGCATAAGCTCCAGCAATTCCGGCTGGCGTGGAACCTCGTTCAGCATCATTGCAATCACACGCCCACGGGTTTGCACTAAGGTGTGATAGAAGCGCACCACCCGCAGCAGATCGGCTTCTACATTGCCTGTGTATTCAAAGCGTTCGGCCACTGGTGGAAAGGGAAAGCCTAACCCGCGTGATTCGCGTTCGTACCAGCCTGCCCCAATCCCTAACATGGCTCGCCCGCCCGAAATAACATCGAGATTGGTCACGATCTTGATCAGATGACCGGGATGGCGATAGTGGCCCCCTGTCACCATCGTCCCCAGCCGGGCGCGCCCGGTGTGACCAGCCATGTAAGCCAGCAGCGTATAGCCATCCATCATCGGCTGCTGGGCATCAAGCCCGCGCTCTGGCATTTCCATCTGAAAAAAGTGATCCATCACTCACAGGCTATCAAAACCGACAGCGTCGGCGGTGCGGGCAATCTCGGCCAGTTTGGCGCCGATCTGATTGGTTGCCACGCCCTCCCAGTTAAAACGGATGATTTGTAGTCCAATTTTCATTGGCTATTGTTCCTTGTTTACGTAGGCTTACACTGTAGTTGCCTGGTTAATAAACGACGTAATTACAACATTATTTGATAGTGTACCACCGGTCCGGTTTGTTGACAATCTTGTCAAGCATTGGGCCAGGGCTTCTAGCAACAGCAGGGTTTGTAGTATAATCAGTAGACCGCAGTCGTCGCGAATAAACCCTTGGGGTTTGGCGCGCCGCACTTGATCGCATGAGTCAAATCTAAACCACAAGGGTTTTGTCGCCATCGATTGTGGTCTACTGATAATCTTAGAAATCATCGCGATTTGGACAAGCGAGACAACCCTTCCTACAAAAAATAAATCGAGGAATTTTCGTGCAACCACAAATCTCCACGTACGTCTGGCCAGGCCAGACCCTGGCCGGCTTTGGCGCAGCCGCGCAGATCGGCCAGGAAGCCAAAGCGTTGGGCGCCACACGCGTCTTTATTATTGTCGATCCAGGCGTCGTCGCCGCGGGTCTACTCACGGCGATCACCCCGTCGCTAGCGCAAGCCGGTCTCGCCTATGTTGTCCACGATCAGGTTATCCCCAACCCGGATATAGCATCGGTGGACGCAGCAGCCACAGCTTTCCGCGCTAGCGACGCCGATTTGATCGTCGGCATGGGTGGAGGCAGCGGTATGGACACCGCCAAAGCCGTGCGCGAATTGGCAGGCGGTCCGGTTGGGATTAGTATCACCGAATACTCCTATTTATTGCGCGGCGACGCGGTGCGGCCCGTGCCGGCGCGCAAGCAGATGCCACCGATGATCGCCCTGCCGACGACAGCCGGTACTGGTGCCGAGGTGACGCCTTGGGCGGTGATCACCGACACAGTTGATCAGCGCAAGTTTGGCATCGGCGGGCCAGCGTTGTTGCCGGACGCCGCACTCTGCGATCCGGCGTTGACACTCACCTTGCCCCCTTTTCTAACCGCCGCCACCGGTATCGACGCACTTACCCATCTGATTGAAGCGTATGTCTCGACGAATAACCACCAACCCGCGCTTGACCCGCTGATTCTGTACGGTATCGAGTTAATCGGACGCAGTTTACGCATCGCCGTTGCCCAGGGTAGTAACGCTGCGGCACGCGCCGATATGATGCTGGGGTCAACACTGGGCGGTATCGCCATTAGCTCCAACTGGCTGGGGGCCTGCCATGCGCTGGCCCATCCACTTTCCAGCATTGCCAATGTGCAGCATGGCCTGGCCAATGCACTGATGTTGCCCCATCAGATGGCATACAGTTTACCGGGCGCGCTGGATCGTTATGCACGCGTGGCGGCTGCGCTGGATCCGTCTGCGCCCCAACTGGGCAGCGTACGCCAACGCGCTGAACGTGCCGTTGAGGCTGTGCGAGAGTTGATCGCCGATGTTAATCTGCCCACCCGGCTGCGCGATGCGGGTATCAGCGAGGCAATGATCGAACCGCTGGCCCAGCAGGCGATCCGCGATTTGAATCACACCACCAATCCAAGGGTCACAACACAGGCAGCGCTGGAACAATTATATCGACAGGCATTTTAAGTCATTGGTAATTAGGTGATTAGGCTGGCGGTTAATTACCAATCCTCTCACCCCTACACACCCGTTCACCCTTAACAACTTGCCACGCTTCCCTTACCCCTGGTATACTCACGGCAACACTTCTGTTAAAGTGTACTGTCAATAACCAATTCACCTGAAGGAGGTTATCGTATGTTTTATTCTCTCAGGCGCGGTTGGCCAGCTTTGCTGGTGATCGTTAGCCTTATTTTGTCGGCCTGTGCGCCGGCGGTTGCACCGAGTGGTTCGCAACCGGCAGCCGAAGCAACGGCTACCCCCGCGGCGGCAGCCGAGGCCCCGGTAGCAACAGAGTTTGCGCCCATGAGCGTCGCCGCCGAAAATTGCGACTATGGCGGTGAGTTCCAGACAATCGAGTCGGTCGATGCGCAAACAGTCAAGTTTACGCTTTGTTATGCAGACCCGGCCTTCCCGTCTAAAGTCGCTTTCTCGTCCTTTGGCATCAATGACGCCGATTACCTGGCAGCCACAGGCGGCGGCGGCGATTTGGTCGAGAAGCCCAATGGCACGGGCCCCTACATGGTGGAAGAATGGCGCCGTGGGGATCAGATTATCTACAAGCGCTTCGAGAACTATTGGGGCGAAAAAGCGATTGCCGAAACGTTGATCTTCCGTTGGAGTGCCGAAAGTGCGCAACGTCTGGTCGAGTTGCAGGCCGGCACTGTAGACGGCATCGACAACCCCGGTCCCGATGATTTTGAAGTGATCTCCGCTGACTCGAATCTACAACTGAAGACACGCGGCGGCACCAACGTTTTCTACGTCGGTATGAACAACACCTACCCGCCCTTCGATAATGAACGCGTGCGCCAGGCCTTTGCAATGGCGATTGACAAGGATCGCCTGGTCGATAATTTCTATCCGCCCGGCTCGATCACGGCCACGCAGTTTATGCCACCGGCCATTTTTGGCTTCACGCCCGAAGTGGAATGGTACCCCTATGATCCAGAGCAAGCCATACAAATCTTAGAAGAAGAGGGCGTGCTGCCCGGCTTCGAGACGACGATCAGCTACCGTGATGTTGTGCGCGGTTATCTGCCCAACCCCGGCGTCGTGGCCCAGGATATCCAAGCCCAGTTGGCCGACATTGGCGTAACCGCCGAAATTGTCGTGATGGAATCTGGTTCGTTCCTGGATGCCGCCGATCGCGGTGAGATTGATGGTTTCCACCTGTTGGGTTGGGGCGCTGACTATCCGGATGCGACCAACTTCTTGGACTATCACTTTGGCCCTGGCGCTTCACAAGGCTTTGGCGAAGGCTTTCCCGATATCTGGGATGCGCTGAAGAATGGTGCCACACGCGCCACCGCCGAAGAGCGTCTCCCCTTCTACGTCGCGGCGAACGAGCTGATCAAGCAACATGTGCCGATGATCCCGCTTGCCCACGGTGGCAGCGGTGCAGCGTTCTTGGCTGATGTCGAGAATGCCTATGCGTCTGATATTGGTGCGGAACAATTTGCGCTGCTGAATCCAGGCGGGCGTGATACCTTTGTCTGGATGCAGAACGGCGAGCCACCAGGCCTCTATTGTGCGGATGAGAGCGACGGCGAAGCATTGCGCGCTTGCGAGCAAGCGATGCAGTCGTTACTTGCCTATGAGCCGGGCACGGGCACCGTCATTCCTTCGCTGGCCACCGAATGGAGCGCCAATGAAGACTTGACGGAATGGACCTTTACCCTGCGTGAAGGCGTGCAATTCCACAACGGCGCCACCTTGGATGCCAACGATGTGGTCACCTCCTACGTCGTCCAGTGGGATGCCGAACACCCGCTGCATGTGGGGCGCGATGGTAGCTTCACCTACTTCCCAGGTTTGTTTGGGCAGTTTTTGAACGCACCACCGGCTGAGTAA
>JBBRVA010000619.1:0-5284 GCA_038247295.1 Caldilineales bacterium
GGCGACGACAACAACAACCCGGCGGCCACGTCGGGCGGATCCTATCCTGGCAACCCAGGCTGCGACGCCAATGGGGACAATCACAGTGGCGCCAGCGACATCAATTGCATGGCCCTGCTCTTCTTCAACGGCGCGGGGGCGTGCAACCGGATCACGACGACAAGCGCGTCCGCCAGCCCGGTCTTGTCGATCCCGAGCCAGTTGACCGTTCTTCCCACAGGCCAGGTGACGGTGCCGTTGCGCTTACAAACCAATGCCAGTGATGTGGGCAGCTTGCTCTTCTCGTTGGATTACGACGAGACGCAACTGAGCTTCGACCCGGCGGACAACAACCAAGATGGCATCCCCGACGCGATCAGCTTCAATCTGCCGGCGCAGTATATGCGTGCGGTCATGTTCAACCCTGAAGATGCCGACGGTGAACTGGATTTCATGATCGCCAATTTTGCGGCGTCCCCGGTGGCGCTAGCAGATGGGACACTGCTTTCCGTTACGCTAGATGTGGGCCAACCATCCGCGACAACGGAAGCTGCTATCAATTTCTCTCAGGCACCTGCTGCTTCCTTTGGCGATACACAGGGGCGCGATCTGTCTGGTGCGACGGCGAATGGTTCGGTGCTGATTACAGTTCCGCCCACCCCGTCAGATACACAGTCCACCATTTATCTGCCCTTCATTTCACAAAATCGTTGATTCAGACTTTGCAAGCAAGCCGCGCTATCGTGAAGCATGAAAGGAGTCGCCGCATGTCTCATCGTCTCTACCCGTTGTTGGTGAGCATCGCCATAGTAACCACACTGGCGTTCCTGGCGCCAAGCCTGGTTGCTTACGGTTCGCAGCCGATGAATCGTTCCCTGGCGCTTGCGACGCCCGATCAGCCGGCGCCGACCCCGACATCGGTCACCCTGGCGCAGCCTTTGGCTGATCAAGACAAAGCTGCGCCAGGGTTGCAAGCGCCTGCTGTCTACCGTCTTCCCGCACCCGTCGCCGAGTTGCGCCAACCGCTGCGCGCCCAGGATGCCCAGAAGCAGCCGCCTGTTGCCTCTGCGCCTGCGGCGCCAACGGGCTACGAAACTATTTTATTTGAAGGATTTGAAGGTGTATTTCCCTATACGGGTTGGACGATGTTCGATCTGAGTAACGACGGCTTCGAACGTGTCTGGGATGATGTGAGCACACGCGCACACACCGGGGCATGGTCTGGTTGGCCGGCGCGTGGGGGCATTGATGGCCTGGATCCGAGCACCGCGTTCTATGCCGACAACATGGACTCATGGATGGTCTATGGCCCGTTTGACTTGAGCAATGCGATTGGCGCAAATGTATCATTTGCCCAGTGGCTCGCCACTGAGGCTTGTTGTGATCGTGTAGCCTTTCTGGTTTCGCGTGATGGCGTCTATTTTGACGTGTATGACCAATGGTCTGGCAGCGCCGACTGGACAAATTATACTTACAACCTCACCCCGTATGTGGGCGATGATACGGTCTGGGTCGCCTGGTGGTTTTATAGCGATGGCAGTGTAAATGACGCAGGGCCATTTATTGACGACATTCTGATCGAAAAATATGTGGAGCCGTGTACCAACACGGGTGGTTCATACAGGTGTGTCAAAGCAGTCGCTTCGACGCTCGAATGGCAGGCGACAGGACTGACCCTGCAACAAGATGAAGAATTTACTATAGCTTATTTCGGTGGTGACTGGACAGTGGGTGTTTACAACTGGCCTTATACCGGACCTGCCGGCTATGCACCGGCTATCGATGGGCAAATTAATTCAGGTTGCAAAACTGTAGGTTCACTCCCCTATGCTATGTTGCTTGGGCGCGTTGGCAATCAAGTGCCATTTGCGGTGGGCGAAGGTGGCACATTCACGGCCGATACCAACGGGCCGCTTGCCTTACGCATTAACGATGAAGGCTGGTGTATGAGTGACAATCGCGGCGCGATTGTGGTTGGGCTTGAAAACCCAGATGAATATACGCTCCTCATCGACACTATCGGCAATGGGACGGTGACGAGCGAGCCAGCCCGCTCCCTCTATCCATACGGTGAACAAGTGACCTTGACCGCAGTTCCCGACCCAGGTTGGAGTTTTGCTAATTGGAGTGGCGATCTCGCTGGCAATAATAATCCGGCTGAATTGACCATGGATAACAACAAAAATGTCATAGCTACCTTCAGCCAGAATCAATATACGCTCTCGGTCAACACGATCGGCAATGGGAACGTTGCGGTCAATCCAACAAAGGCAACCTATATCTATGGTGAGCAGGTGACATTGACCGCCACACCAATCTCTGGCTGGGTCTTCAGTGGCTGGGGTGGTGCGCTCTCCGGTGCCACTAATCCAACCATGTTAACGATGAATGGCAATAAAACAGTCATCGGGAACTTTGTACAGACTGTACCCAACGTACAATTCAGCTCCGACGCTTTCCGTTTCAATGAAGCTGCAGGCGTTGCTGCCATTACAGTCAATCTTAGCGTCGCATTCGGTCAGATTGTGACTGTAGATTACACTGCCAACAACGGCACAGCCAGCGCTGGTAGCGACTACACGGCTAGCAGTGGTACATTGATTTTCCACCCTAATCAAACTACGAAAACTTTTTCGGTACAATTGTTGGATGATGCAGTTGACGAACCGGACGAAACCCTCAGCCTCACCTTGCGCAACCCTGGGGCCGCGACGTTGGGCGCAATCGTTGACGCCACCCTGACGATTATTGATAATGACGATCCTCCCGTCGCAGCATTTAGCGCCACTCCACTTACCGGCAATAAACCGCTAACCGTTAACTTTACCAACCAATCTACCGGCAGCATCACCAGTTGGGCGTGGAATTTCGGTGACGGCGGCACGAGTACCGAGCAAAGCCCATCCCATGTCTACAATAACGCTGGCAACTACACCGTGTCACTAACGGTCAGCGGTGCAACTGGTTCTAATACCAAAACTCAAACCAACTATATTCAAGTCAGCGAACCACCACAATCACCGATAGCCAACTTTAGCGCCAGCCCAACCTCTGGCGACAAGCCGCTGGCGGTAAAGTTTACCGACCAGTCGACCGGCAGCATCACCAATTGGGCGTGGAATTTTGGCGACGGCGGTACGAGCACTGAGCAAAGCCCTTCACACACGTACACCAGTGCTGGCAACTATACGGTGGCATTGACGGTGAGTGGACCCAACGGTACAAATACAAAAACCGCGCCTAACTATATTCAGGTGGTTGAGCCACCACCAGCCAATGGGCCTTCACTTTCTTTCCCTGAGGTAGCAACGGCACCCGGCAGTCGGGTGACTTTGTCGGCTTCTTATACAGCCAAGGGCAACAATATTTCCAGCCTGTTGTTCTCCATCGACTATGATCAATCCCGGTTAACGTTTGATCCAGCCGATCAGAATGGCGATGGTATTCCTGAGGCCATCCAGTTTAGCAGCAGTCTCCCTTCTAATCTCAAGACGGTCGCTTTTGCTGCCAGCGACACCACGGGTGAGCTAGATTTCCTGATCGGCGATCTGTCAGGGTCACCCAGAATAGTGCCAGACGGCGTCCTCTTTACCATCACATTTGTGGCGTCCGCCAACACGGCGGGCGCGGCCTTCGTGAATTTTACAACCACACCCGCGCCCTCTTTTGGGAGTGCAAGCGGGGACGTTGCTGGCAGCAGCGACGGTGGCTCGATCCTGATCACAGGTCCGCCGGCATCCGCGGCGATCAGCGCCAGTGCAACGACCCTTACGCTCGATAACGCTGGCCATGCTAGCTGTGAAATCTTTGTTGTCGTGCGTGATGCTGCCAATAATCCAGTGCCTAATCAGAATGTAACCTTTACCGCCACCCTGGGTAACATCGCTGCATCGGCCACAACGGATGCCAACGGCAGGGCCGCCGCCACCTTTGCCGCGCGCGGTGTGCCGGGAACGGCGACTGTCACCGTGCAAGCGGGTAATGCACGCGGGAATGTCAACATTGAGATTGAAGCGCCATCATCATTAGGTGAATTACGGCTGTATCTGCCTATAGTTCGCCGTTGATTAGGTAAACCCAAATTTTGGGGCAAATCGAATTTGACTGGGCTGATAGTGGCAAGCGGCCAAATTCGGCAACTCATCCACGCCGATTTTCGCCATTTGCCAACTCCCGACCCTTTGCGCTGTGATGTGCGCGACAACAAAAGACTGTCGCCTCCTGCCGGCGTGTGTTGGGTGATCGCCGGGCGTCGTTCTGGGCGGTAGCAGCGGTATTTCATGTCACAAAACTCCCGTATCCTGGCAGGATACGGTCGGTCTATACCAGCCCCAGACGCTCGCGCGCTTGGGTGATTTCTGCGAGCAGTTCGTCTACTGTCTTGGGGACTGGCAATTTGCCGTCGATCACAAGATTGTCAGTCGTCTGGTGGACACAAGGCGGCTGGTCGTCGCCCTCCTCCCAATCGAAGTTGATGGCCCACAAGGGCCAGACGCCGATCTGGCAGCTGGCCGGAAACTGGATCATCCATTCTTCTGCTGGTGTCTCTTTGTCGGCGGGTTGGTAGACGACGGGCCAGCCCTTGTATTCTCCCTTATACGGCTGGCGCTTGCTATGCAGTTCATGGGCATAGCGGCGCACGTCGTCAAAATCTGGAATGTCGACGGGCACAAAGACAAACCAGTCATCTGCATCGTCTGGTTTGCGGATCATCAACTTTTGGATCATCGTTTCTTCATCCCTTCCGACCAAATTCTGAGTAGATCTGCCTGGTTGCGCTTGATCACGCGTTCGATCTCGTTTAGTTCCTGATCCGAGAAACGGCCGCGTCGGAAACATTCGATCCGGTCGATCCAAAACTTGGCGCTTTTGCCGTACCCCCCGTACATGCACATGGGGACGCTCGCTCAAATCGGCCATCTTGAAAAATAACTCATAAGGACCATCAAAAACACCGGGCATCGTCTAAGCCGTTCCCCTTTTTTTACCATTCTGTCGATCTTTATTGTAGGTGGCGTTCAGCCGAAATGCAAATATAAATTTTCTCGTCACTGACTATTGCTTCGGCGTAAGTGAGACATGCTTTCACAGCTTTATAGCATAGCGTTGTCCATCATTCCTGAATCGATACTCTCGGCGCGCCAACCCATGCCCGAGTTGGTTCGGATCACGCTCTCCCTGTATAATAACGCCATTGTAATGCCCAGCGTTCTGCGGCTCATTTGCGTAAGGTTGAAACGAAGTACATGCTGAATTCTCAAATTAGTTCAACACATAACGGTGACAACGCCGCCACCGCCGACCA
>JBBRVA010000620.1:0-5282 GCA_038247295.1 Caldilineales bacterium
TCTATGACCAGCTCTTGCCGGGCGGCATGTTGATCCTGGATGGTCTGCCCGCCTACGCCGAAGCCCAGCTCTGGCCGCTTTGGCGCAAGGATGCCCGCAGCCACTTGCCCGCACCGTGGTCCGCAGAGATTGGCAAAGTCCCCGCCGATGGTCGTGAATACGAGCTTCACTACCGTTTGGTCGCGCTCGACCCACTCGAACAACGCACCGTCGACGAGCTGCGCACGCTGCTGTTCAAAGACGGTCAACTGGTCGCCGATGATACCTACACGCTCCAGTCGACTTATTACTTTCGCCATGAAATGCAGTTGTTGCTGGAAAAAGCAGGGTTTACGGTTGAGGCAGTCAAAGGGGATTACACGGCTGCCGACGTGACCGCCGAGCATGGTGCCATTGTCTATTTTGCCAGGAAATAGCAAACGGCCTGCAATAGCGCACAGCCGACCCTGTAGAACTTGTTTTTTTAAGGCAACCCGATCAACAATGAACATTCAAATATTAAACAAAGCAGCCTGGAACTACGCCGTCGAAGCGGGTGAGAACCCCTATACCAAAGTCATTGCTGCCGAAACGGTGGCGGCGGCCCGCGCCGGCCAGTGGGAGTTGTATCTCAGTGATCAAAGACCCGTCCCGAAAGCTTGGTTTCCGCCATTGCGGGGGTGCCAGGTGTTATGTCTAGCCTCCGGCGGTGGTCAACAAGCACCGATTTTTGCCGCCGCCGGCGCAGTGGTTACCTTGTTGGATCTTTCCCCAAAGCAATTAGCCCAAGACCATTATGTCGCACAGCGCGACGGTCTGACCATGCGCCTGATTGAAGGCGACATGGCTGATTTATCCGTCTTTGCTGACCAAAGTTTTGACCTGATCTACAACCCGCCTTCCACCTTGTTTGTGCCGGAACTAGAACCGATTTGGCGCGAGTGTTATCGTGTTCTCAAAGCTGGAGGAACGCTCTTGACCGGCTTTGCGAATCCCGATGAATTTATCTTTGACCCGGATGCACTGGATGACGAAGGCAAGTTTGTGGTGAAATACCCTTTACCCTACCGTGAAGCTGAAACCTTATCCCCGCAAGCGTTGGAAAAACGCATTCGCAATCAAGCGATGTTCCATTTCAGCCATAGCATGGAAGCGCAACTGGGCGGTCTCATCCAAGCTGGGTTTGTGCTGACCGGTTTCTACGAGGATCGCAGAACGGAAGCTGATGGGAATCCGATTCGCCACTATATGCCAACCACCTTTGTGACCAGGGCGCAGAAACTGTCATGCTTTGGGTGTGATCCATGAGGTGTTACCTACATTGAACGAAAGAAAAAAAAGATGACAAATTTCGTTTTTTACTTTCAAAATCGTCGAAACTAGAGTTTAAGTATAATACTACAAAAAATCAACAGTAGACCGTACTCATGCCTAACCACTTTTCCGCTGCGGCGACCGCTTGCGCCAGCGTCCAAGTGTGCCCAACTTGCCAGGCAGTTTGCCACTGGGATTGGCTCAACAGCCTCTGTGCAGATTCGCTACGTTGGGCAATCAAGGGCTGGTAGAGCAGCAAACTGGGCGCGTCGGTTTGTTCGCCCAATGCCGCCTCGGCCCCGAGCAAGGTCGCCGCGGCCTGGGCATCCTCGGTTGGCGTATTGTGTATCGTGCTCAGCAGAAGACCGGCGAGCGTTACGAGTAGGCAACGCAAGCGGCGGATGTACAAACGAGCTTTGGGCAATGCCTGCCGCAGTTCGCGTCGAGCCTGGTGCGGATCGCCGTTCGCCAGCGCAACCTCAGCTAAATAGGTATGCGCCATGGCAACAAACACGCCGACATACAAGCTATCGGATTCTCTTACCAAAAAGGGGATTGCTTGTGCCAAGTGTACCTGGGCTACTTCCCAGTCTTCGCGCACCAGGGCAAGCTCACCCAACATGGTTAGCGAGCAGCCGAGATTAAACAGGTGCGGAACCTGGCGGGCAAGCTGTGTACTCTCCTGTAAAGCGGCTTCAGCGTGTGCGTAGTTACCCTGTTCGATCAATATCCGTCCCAATAGATTGAGCGCGAGTGCCAGCTTTCCTGGCCGGTCGTTGCTACGCGCTAGGGTGACAGCTTCCTCGGCCAATTGCAGGGCTACGTCGAACTGATGACCTTGCCATACCAATGTTGAGACGCGTTCTAGGGCATCGATACGCAAATCCAGATCAACCCCAGCCGCCATGCTCAACACCGCACGCCCCAGCGTTATGCCTTCGCGCAAGTAGCCGCGGGTTTCCCAGAACCAACACAGTTTGCTGCAGAGGGTCAAAGCAGCGTGAACGTCCTGCGCGGCCATTGCCCAACCCAGCGCTGCGCGAAAGTTAGCATGATCAAGCGCGATACCATCGAGATTGAGAACAGTTTGGGCCACAAAATAGGCAGTATGTCTTTGCTGAGTAGCCACCCGTTCCGCGCTGCTCATTTGCGCCAGGGCAAATTCGCGGATCATCGCCAACATTTGCCAGCGTTCCGGCGTGCGCGCCAGTAAATTGTGATCAGTCAAGTGCGCAAGTGCGGACGGATCGGCGCGACAGACAGCCTGCGCCGCAGCAGCGGTGAAGCCACCGACAAAGATGCCTAACTGCCGAAAGGCGGCTTGCGTGTCGGCATCCAGCAAGCGGTAACTCCAATCAATCGCGTTCGTAAGCGTCTGTTGGCGGGGTGGCAAATCAAGCGCCGGGGAGTGGAATTCAGGCAGCCAGTTTGCTTCATGCTGCAGCACGGCTGCCAGTTGGGTCAATGGCATACGACGCAGGGCCGCGGCTGCCAGTTCAAGTGCCAACGGCAACCCATCGAGTCGAAGACAGATGCCGTTGATCTGCGCTGCATTGACCGGGGTGATCGCAAAATCGTACTGGTGCTGACGGACGCGCGCCACAAACAATTGTACAGCTTCGTATGCCATTAATTTTTCCGGCAATTGGTCCGGTGCAGTATCCAGCACAATATCGCCAGGCGGCAGCGAGAGTGGGGGTACGGTATACGCATGTTCACCGGCAAGTTGCAGCGGCGTTCGACTCGTTGCCAGCACTTTCAACCCTCGGCAGCCCCGCAACAACGCAGCAACCGCCGTGGCTGCTGCGCTAACTTGCTCGAAGTTGTCGAGAACCAGCAGAATCTCTTGATCGGCCAACTTCGCACGCAAACGCTCCAGCAATGGGGTTGCGCCCACTTCCACCACCAACAAGACGCTCGCGATCGCTGACAGCACCAGTGACGCATCGTTGAGTGGCGCTAGATCGACAAACCAGACGCCATCGCCGAAATGCGCTGTAATCTGCTCGGCGGTGTGGATGCCCAAGCGCGTCTTGCCAATCCCCGGCGGCCCCAGCAACGTAAGCAGGCGCACATCCGGCCGCGTGATCAACTGGATCAGATTGGCCGCATCGCGCACACGATCCACCAGCGAGGTCATCGGGGCCGGTAAGTGATGGGGGATCTGGTGGGAAGCGGCAGGGAATGGGGCAATGGCGACCGCTACTTGGCTGGCAACCACTAACTGGGCGACTGGTGCCAACTGCCGCGCCACTTGCAAAAAAGTCGCCCGCCCATTTTCCGGCACCCCCAGGGCTTTGGCCAATAGCTCGGCCAGTTGCCACGAGGGCTTACGCTCGTCGGCCTCGATCTTGCGAATCGTGGCGGCTGTGCAACCGACGCGTTGTGCCAGGACGGCTTGGCTCCAATCGAGCGCCTTGCGCTGCTGGCGCAGCCAATCGCCAAACGAATTTGCTTCTGCTACGCGGGTTTGGTTGTTCATCAACACCATCCCCAGCATGAACGAGTTTTGTGTGGATGTTTGTTACTACACGCCCCTGATGAAGCAGTCAAAGATGGATAAGTCAATTTGTAACG
Organism: Caldilineales bacterium; assembly: GCA_038247295.1. Lineage (GTDB taxonomy): Bacteria > Chloroflexota > Anaerolineae > Caldilineales > Caldilineaceae > JAPLGZ01. The sequence goes on from JBBRVA010000620.1 coordinate 3,871, forward strand.
CTCCTTGTCACGCGGCTTGTCACGCTTATTGTAACCCATTGCGTGACCAACGGCAATCGATTTGAGGATACAATCATGACGACGCATCACAAACGTCGCGGTTGCCAGGGTGAGGGGCCGGGTTGCAACCGCCTACCCGATTAGGTTCCGGTCAGCATCCGTCATTTTATGACGAAGGAGAAAGCAATGAACAGCACACAAGCATTAAGCCGTCGTCAGGCGCTTGCCGCGATGGCTGCATCCGCCGTGGCCCTATCCACGCTAGGGAACGTGGCAAAAGGAGCAGAGATGAAGCAGACAACGAAAGTAACGTTCGTACTCGTGCATGGGGCATGGCATGGGGGCTGGTGCTGGAAAAAGCTCACGCCGCTATTGCGGGCTGCCGGCCACGAAGTTTTTACCCCAACCCTGACTGGTCTGGGCGAGCGGGCGCATTTGATCAACCCCCAGATCAATTTGGACACGCACATTCAGGACATTACCAACGTGCTGGAATATGAAGACTTACAGAATGTGATCTTGGTCGGTCACAGCTACGGCGGTATGGTGATCTCCGGCGTAGCGGCAAAAGCCGAGGCGCGTCTCGCCCAGCTTGTCTATCTCGACGCCTTCTTGCCGGAAAATGGCAAGTCGTTGCAAGATTATGCGCCGCCTTTGGCTGAACTGGTGCAGGCGCAAGGCGCGGGCTGGCGTTTGTCCTCGGCCTGGATGGGTACGCCAACTGAAATGTTTGGTGTCAAAGACAGTGCCGATTTGGCCTGGGTGACACCGCGCTTGGGCGACCAGCCCTATGGCACCTTCACCCAGCCGGTGCAGCTTGCCGCCAACCCAAGTAAGTCGCTGCGGCAGTCCTATATCCACCTGACCAAGGGCCCACCGTTTGAAGAGGCCGCCGGCAGAGCCAAGCAGCAGGGCTTGCGCATGTACGAACTCTTCTCCGCCGGCCACGACGCCATGGTGACGCAACCCAAGGCGTTGGCAAAAATTCTATTTGAACTGGTCTAAGCATGTGCTAAACATCAATCATGCATCTTCAGTGGATTAGCGAACGGGTTGGGCAACGTCATCCGCCCGTTTGTTACCCCTTTAAACTTCTGGTATGATGAATCCAGCGTATCTGTTTTATCCAGGTTGAACTGAATCAATGGAATGTTGGGTCTGCTGGTAGGAGAGAAAGCGAGAAGCAAGGAGAAACAGGACAAGATCAAGGTGATTTACAGCAGATTTTTACTTCCGTAGGAGACACGATGTCATCACAAATTCACCAAGGGCAGATCGCAGGGACCCGCTGGGATCCGCACCAGTATCTCAAGTTCTCAGACCATCGGTTGCGACCCGCGCTGGAGCTACTTGACCGCGTCCCCCCTCCAATCCCCCAATGTCATCTACGATCTTGAGTGCGGATCGGGGCA
>JBBRVA010000621.1:0-5281 GCA_038247295.1 Caldilineales bacterium
GGGTTTTTATCGTCTGTAGCCCTATAAAGCCGCGTCTTCCTTTACATCCGCGGTTCTAAATTGTATGATAAGCAACTACGCTTTAAAAAGCGCCTAAAAGTCGCTCGCCCCATCCCCCAAAAACTGGCGCCGGCGCCAGTTCATTGCGCAGAGCGTTGCTCATGCCTGCTACCCAGGCAATAAACAAGGTGATATAGGCGGCAACAACCAGCGCAAAGAGGGCGGCGGCCAGCAAACCACCGGCCAAAGGGATCCACATCAACAGCCAGGCGCAGACAGCCCAGGCAATGGGGGCGACAATGGCAATCAAAGTCAAACCGAGCGATTGGCAGGCATGATAGAGCGCAAAGGTATTCTTGCGATCTGTTAGCAAGACGAGCAGTGGGCCAACCAGCGGTAACAGGTAAGCCAAAAAGGCTAAGGTGCGATTCGATTTCTGCACAATCAGCCTCCAATTCCAGTTAGGGTTAGTTCCTTGGCAAAATGACAGCTAGCGAAGTGCCCGGGCTCGACTTCTGCCAACTTTGGCTCCTCTTGTTTACAAACAGCCTGCGCATAGCGGCAGCGCGGATGAAAGACACAACCAGGCGGCGGATTGGACGGGCTAGGCACATCACCTTCCAGAATAATACGATGCGGTCGGATGTCGGGGTCGGCTGGTGGCACGGCTGAAACCAATGCCTCGGTGTAAGGATGCATGGGATGGCGCAGCAGTGTTTCCGATTCGGCCAGCTCGACGATTTTGCCCACATACATGACGGCAATGCGGTCGCAAATATGCTCGACCACCGAAAGATCATGCGCAATAAAGAGGAGGGTAAGGCCCAGGTCATCCTTCAAGCTCTGCAACAAATTGAGCACCTGCGCTTGGATCGACACATCCAACGCCGAGACCGGTTCATCAGCAATGATTAGGCGTGGATTCAATGAGAGCGTCCGCGCTAGACCAATACGCTGACGCTGACCGCCAGAAAACTCGTGCGGGTAACGGCGCATATAGTTCGGTTCCAGCCCGACTGAACGCATCAATGTCGCCACCCGATCTTCCAGTTCTCGCCCTTTTGCCACCTTATGAATGATCAACGGTTCGCCGATAATATCGCGCACGGTCATACGTGGATTGAGCGAACTGAAAGGGTCTTGGAAGATCATGCGCATCTCGCGACGCAAAGGTTTCATCTCGTCCGTAGTAAGTTTGGTTACGTCGATGCGCGAGCCATCGGCTTTGTGATACCAAACTTCGCCGTCGGTGGGGTCGTAGAGACGCAAGATCGAGCGTCCGGTGGTTGTCTTACCGCAACCACTTTCGCCCACCAATCCCAATACTTCCTGTTCGTGCAAGGCAAAGCTCACGCCGTCGACCGCTTTTGTATAGCCGACGACGCGTTGAAAAAAGCCCTGATGGATCGGAAAATGCTGCTTTAGATTTTTAACTTCGAGAATATACTGATTAGAATCCATTGGTTCAAGCTCTTCCCACGCAAACTCAATGCCGCGCTTAGTGAGTTTATCTTGATCGTGTGTCATATTTTTACCGACCAGGCGTCACTTTGAGCGTCGCCTGCTCCATCACAATATCAGGGTCATCCCACCCTTTCCATTGCGCCAGTTGTTGATAGGCACGCCGATAGATCAACTTGACTTCCACCGTCGCACTGCTGTCGACGGGTAATTGAAAATTGTAGCGGCTTTGATTGGTAACAAAAGGAGCCAGGCGGGTGTCTTCAACCAGGCTGATCTCACGCCAAAATGCTACCGTGGGCGATTCGTCTGTCCATTTGTCACGCAGAATCTGGGCAAAATAACGACCTGGCTGGCCGGCATAGTTGCCGGTCCAATCCGGCAGTGTTTGTCCTTTCGCCAGTGGCAGCGCTTTGCCTTTGCTATCTTTGGCCGTGATCACCAACAGCACCTGCCGTAAGGGTGAATCTGTCGGCACATAATGGCCCGTGCTGTCATTGACAATATCAACGGCGACAGCTAGCTGATTATTGCTAACGGTGGTCGTTGCCGTCATCGTCACAGCGTTCTGCAACAGATTCACATCACTTGCCCCTGGCATCTTGTGCGTATGCACCTGATCGGGTGGACGCACTACGCCCCCCTTTTCTGGAAAGGCGATATGATTACCACCGGTCTGTGGCATGTGACAATCTTGGCAAGTCTGGCCGCTTTCTGGGTCGCTATAGGAACTTTCCAGCCATTCGCCATACGAATTGTAGATGACGACACCGCCCGTCATCTTCATGCTGGTCATATTGACCACGCCACCAAAGACCCCGTAATGGCAGCTCGCGCAGAAGGCGCTTTCTTTTTGCAGCGGCAAGTAAGAGTCACGCGGCTCGGTGTCGGTGCGGGCAATGTCATCCAGCGGGCCAAAGAAGAGTTGATGCCCTTCCTGGGGTCGCAAAAGCTTCAGCGATAAGATGCCCGGTTTGTCATCATCCGGCAAACCACGCGCCGGGTTGAGCAACACAGCGCCAATCTTGTGGCAAAACTCGCACGTAATCCCTTCGGCGGCATGGCCTTCTAGGTAAAGCGGGCTGACGCCGTCTGGCACCAAATCTGTATATTGCTCGGTGGTTGATGCATGGCAGCCCGACCAGCCGCAGCCACTATTGGGCTCATTATTCGGCACCTTTGCCGCAATTGGGGTATGACAGGCGGCACAATTGCCATCCCGGTTTGGATTATCCAAACGGAATCCCGGACCAAAATAAGGCTGGGTTAGATCAGGCGGCAACATCTTGCCAGTTTTCCAATCGTACCTCGTATGGGGGCTGCGATTGCCATTCACATCAGAGCCCTGATACATGGTTAAGAAGCGCTGATTCAGCGCCGATTGACCATGCGCATCTTGCTGCCATTCCGTGTAGGAGCCGTGGCAAAGGCCACAACTGGCCGATCCTTCAACGCCTTCGTGTTCAAACCAGTCATAGGCGGCATTGTCGTCGGAAAAATGGGGCAGCAACGAAATACGAATTGTTTTATCGCCCGGTTTTACCGTTTTCCAGCCTATATAGTAGCCGGGCAGCGAAGCAGTAACAGTTAAGGGTTGCGTGCCGGTCAAGTTGCCCAGGGTGAAAGAGCCATCCGCCGCCGTTGTTGTTACATTCTCGGTTGCCTGAATGCGTACGGTCACCCCAGCCAACGGACCAGCGGCATCGCGCACTACGCCGGTCAAGCGACTAGAACGCACCGTTGGCAGCGGCGTTGGTGTTGCGGAAACAACCTGAGGACTCGCATCGGCTAGCGTCAGGGCGGTCAACCCGATGCTGATTAATACCACTAACCCGAGCATCCAAATAAACTTGTTAAAATGACTCATCGACACTTTCTTTAGGCAGGAACTAAGTCGGCTGCGGCTGATTCAGGCTGGAGCAATCCTAAGTGGGCTGCTTGGGCGAGAACTTTTTCGGCGACCCGAATTTTTTTCTTGGCACGCAATAGAGTTAGTTGCGCCTCCGCTACTTGCTGTTCAGGTGTACACACATAGACCAAGACAAGGTAACCAGTATCCATGTGCATATCAGCCGTATGGGCAGCAATTTGGCGTTGAAGCGTGCGGCATTGCTCATTAGTCCAAGTCAGTGGTGAATATACCTCCAAATTGGCATGCTCGTCCTCAAAAATTTCACCCGTCTTCAAGACGTTTACCTCTGGAGCAAGCGCTTTAATGTACGCAACCAGGTCATCAATCCGTTCATCTAATTCATCGTTCATCAGTGTGCCTCTTGACCACCGCTTCCACAAACTGTCGTGCTGCCTGTAAAGCATCACGAGCATCCTCTTTCGAAACATTCCTCTCTTTGTAGTCGGCTTGATGACGGATCGCCAACACATCTAACAAGTCACCAGCTAAAGCAGAGGCATAAACTTTGCGTCGTCGCGTTAATTCTGTTGAGAAGGTCGCCTGGAGTCCTTCGTGAGACCATTGCTTACCTTTGGGCTGAAAACCAGCCATTTCTACTGCCACCACCGCGGCCTGAAACATCGCGTAATAGGCACGATTTGCCGTTGAATTATACAACTTTTCGCTAAAACATAACTCCGCTGCGCGCAGTGACTCTTGGGCCTTCTCGATCAGCATAATTATATCACAATCTATACGATCGAGTATGGATCCGCAGCGTCGCGCAGACCATCGCCGAGCAAGTTAAAGCCAAGCACGGAAATAATGATAAAGAGCGCCGGGGTCATAATCCAAGGCGTTTCACCCAGCGTACGTAAGTTCTGCGCATCTTGCATCAGCAAACCCCAACTGATCAAAGGACGCTGAATACCCAACCCTAAAAAGCTGAGAAAGGCTTCGGCCAAAATAATGCCGGGGATGGTTAGCGTCAAAACGACGATGATGTGGCTGAGTGTATTGGGCAGCAAATGGATAAACATAATGCGTGAATCCGAGGCGCCCATCTCTTTGGCGGCCAGCACAAAGTCGGTTTGGCGCAGGGCCAGCACTTTGCTGCGCACTTCGCGCGCCAATGTGGTCCACGAGAGCAATGCAAAAATAAATGAAATGATCAAGAAAATACGGAATGAATCCCACGTGCGCGGCACCAACGCTACCAGCGCCAACCAGAGCGCCAACTGTGGAAAGGCGGTGATAAATTCGACGAAACGTTGGGTGGCATTGTCGATCCAGCCGCCGTAGTAGCCAGAGAAAACACCAACCATTGAGCCAATCACCACACTGATCAACGTGCCAAACAGACTCATACTCAGCGAAATTCGCCCTGCTTCACACGCTTTGCTCCACAGATCGGAGCCATATTGATCGGTGCCCAGTAGATAAAATGAGCCGCCCTCATCGACGCCAAACAGATGGCGATCCGTGGGAATCAAACCAAATAATTTATATTCCCAGCTTTTAACGAAAAGACGAATCGGATAGACTTGGCTTTCGTCGTCCGTCCAGATCGGTACAAAGGTTTTGGGCTCCAACTCAACGACTTGATTGTAAGTAAAGGGGCGCCAATGAAAGTTGCCTTCCGCATCCCAGAAGTGAATCTTGCTCGGTGGAATAAATGAATTTTGGGAATTGTACGTATCCAGTGGATAAGGTGCAAAGAACTCGGCAAAAATCGATAAAAATGCCAACATCAATACCAGTAAACCGCCAATGATGGCCGGTTTGCTTTTTTGAAAACGTCGCCAGACCAGTTGAAAATAACTTTCGTTGCGCTCTACGCGCGCCACGGTGGGGTTTGCGACAAGAATTGGATCGAGAATTGCTTCGGCCATTGATCAATAACTCCATTGTCTATTATTTCATCCCTCA
>JBBRVA010000622.1:0-5280 GCA_038247295.1 Caldilineales bacterium
GGTCTTGTTGCGCGAATAGAGCCAGTACGGGTTGTCCAGCGGTGTCGATTCGGTGACCGGCAGATTGACTGGTGGCGACTGGTAGGCCGAGGCCGAGCTGATAAAGACATATTGGCCGGTGCGTCCAGAAAAAAGCTCAATGTCAGTCTCGATCTGATCAGGTGTAAAGGCAATCCAGTTGACCACGGCGTCAAAGGTGTGATCTTGCAGCGCCGCCTCGACCGAAGCTTTGTCACGAATGTTGCCTTGCAGTAAATGCGCACCTTCTGGGATCGGACGTTCGGTCTGGCCGCGGTTGAGCAGGTAGAGATCGATGCCGCGTTCCACGGCGAGCGGCGAACAGGCCGAACTGATCTTGCCCGTGCCGCCGATAAAAAGAACTTTCATGAAGAGTCTCCTTGTGGTTGGTAAATGGTCCAAAAAGTAAGCCAAGGGGGTGCAATCGCCGTAAAATGAGCCCACGTACCCGGCTCCGCGGTGGGGTCTGGGTGAAAATCTTTATGGTCAGATAGATGTTGCAGCACAAAGCCGGCAGCCAATAAACCATTGACCAGCGTGCTCAACGTATGGCGGTATTCGCGCGGCGGCGGGACTGGTTGGGTGGTCCCATGCACCCAGGGTTGGTCGGGATAGGTGGTGACAGCCCCATCTACATAGGGTGCTTTTAGCGTGTAGCCCTCGCCATTCCAAGCATGTTCACTCAAGCCACTAAAAAACGGGTTGGCACAATGCAGGTAGTAGAGACCACCCGGTCGCAGCACACGTGCCACTTGGCGGAAGACTGCCTGCACGTCGGGGACAAAATTTAGCGCATAAGGTTGCCAGACCAGATCAAAGGGTTTGGCAAACAAATGGGCAAAGTGGCGCATGTCGGCTTGCTGCGTTGCAATCGAGAAATTGTAATGCGCGGCGGCGGCCCGATCGGTTTGCAACTGCTCTGCGGACAGGTCAACCACCGTCACATTGGCCCCCAACAGCGCAAAGGCCACCGATTGCTGCCCGCCACCGCCCGCCAGACAAAGCACATCTTTGCCGCGCAGATCACCTAAACGGCCTTCTGGGTCTAGCCTGGCACGCGCTGCGGCTTCGTCCAGTGTCAAGTAGGGCCGCGTAAACAAGGCGTTGGCTTGGGTCAGCGCCCGCCAACGCTCAATATTGTAGGTAGCGACTTCATCCATGATGGGTCTTCTTTCGCAACGATTGCGCTGGCAAATTAATTGAGAAACCCCAGATAGATCCACTCATGCATCTGTCAGAATTTCTTCAATTGCAGCCATCTGCTCGGCGTCCAACGCGCCATGCGCTAACGCGCCCACATTCTCTTCCACCTGCGCCCACGTCTTAAAACCGGGGATTGGCACGGTAACTGCGCTGCGCGCCCAGAGCCAACCGAGCGCCGCCTGGGTCAGGGTGCGCCCATCCTGGGTTAGAATGGCGCGTAATGCAGCCAACTTTTGTAACCGACGCGCCTGTTCGCCGTCCTGAAAATCCCAGCCGTGGCGCACATCATTTTCCGGCAGTTTAGAGTTTTGGTCAAACTTGCCGGTGAGCAGACCCATCGCCAGCGGGCCGCGGTTGATACTCGCGAGGTTGTGGGCTTCACAGATGGCCAAGGTTTCAGTGTTGCCTTCAAACAAGTTAAACCGTTGTTGGATAGCCGCGCAATGCTCGCCCTGCGCAAAGCGCGCCGCACGCACGGGATCATCGGTGCTCCAACCATACCAACGAATCTTACCCTCGCTGACCAAGGCTTCCAGTGTGTCAATTACCGCGTCGGTCTTTTCTAGCTCATAATTGCCAATGTGGAATTGATACAGATCGATATAGTCGGTCTGCAGACGACGCAAGCTGGCTTCACACGCCTGGCGGATATGGTCTGGTTCACCGCTGGCGCCCGTGATCTGGCGCGTCTGCTCGTCGAAGATATTGCCGAATTTGGTCGCGATCACCAGCCCAGCCCGCTTGCCAGCCAACACCTGGCCCAAGATGCGTTCACTGTGACCACAGCCATAGACATCGGACGTATCGAAGAAGGTGACACCCAGGTCCAATGCCCGCTGTAAGGCTGCGCGCGACTTGTTGTCATCCACTTCACCCCAGCCCACCGGGTTGCCATCGCGCCAGAAGGGTCCCCCAATCGCCCAGCAGCCGAGCCCGAGCGCGCTGACAGTAAGGTTACTGCGGCCTAATGTACGCATTAGCATGGTGAATCTCTCCTCAAATCTGCAATGACGTCCGTTACGCCATTTCTTTTGGTTGACAGAAAGGATATATGAATACTGAGGAAAAGACAAGTGCTCTCCAACAGCGGTAACTGCGTGTCTCAAACTGCGCGTAACAATTGACTAATTTAATCGTCTTCACGCATAGAAGAAAGATGTGATTAGATTAACCAGGATTCATGGCTAAAAAGGAGGCTAAGATGCCCAGCAAAGGTAAGCATTGGATCATTGTTGCCTGTTGCACGATTTGTTTCGTCTTGATCTTCTCAAGCATTCAGCGTCAGACGAATGACCTTCACGCTCAGGCCGGAACAGGGGTGCGTGAGCTTTGCACAGCACAGTTGAGTAACGGCGGTTTTGAAACAGATGCGGCGTGGAGTCTGCCGGTTACACCCTATAGCGCAGATTACAGCACCGAGCAAGTGCATAGCGGTGAACGGAGTATGCGCGCGGGTATTGTAAAAGCAACCGACAACGTTTTGAGCTATTCCTCGGCGGTGCAAACCGTGCAGATTCCCACCAACACGCAGACTGTCACGCTCTCGTTCTGGTGGTACCCCGTTTCGACCGAAGGTAACGGCGCGCAAGCCGCCAGTGTCGTTGATGAAGCCACACTACAAGCAGTCGCCGACGGTGTTGTCCCAGCCGCTCCGCCCGTGGGGGATCAGCAATATGTGCTTTTGCTAAATCCGCAAAACCGAGTATTGGCGCGTCTGTTGTGGACACGGAGTAATGCCCAAAGTTGGCAGCAGTCTAGCTTTGACCTGACAGCCTACGCCGGCCAAACTGTGCGCGTTCTCTTTGGCGTTTATAATGATGGCGCCAATGGGGTCACGGCACTCTTTGTCGATGATGCAACGCTGGAGAGTTGTGCACCGCTGCCTGCCACTGGCTATCTGCCAATTGTCTTGAACGCAGCAACATCGACGCCAACATTGGTTCCGACCGCGCCACCCACCGCCGAGCCGACCCCGACCGCGTCCGTTACCCCCGTTTGGACCGATCCAACGCAAGCGATTGAAGTTTTCTCACCGGTGGCCGCTGGCCTCTATCATAGCCCGATTGTGGTAAATGGCTTCTCGCGCACCTTTGAAGGCAACGTCAATCTGCGCCTAACTGACAAAGATGGCCAGGTATTGGCCGAGCGCAACACGCTGGGCGGTTCGGTCGACGGGTTTGACTTTTTTGACAGCTATTTGCGCTTTACCGTCAGTGAGCCGATTTCTGCCACCCTGGATGTGTTTGAGACCAGCGCGATGGATGGCAGCGAGATCAACAAGGTACAGATCCCGGTTGTGCTGTGGCCCGGCCAACGGGTAATTGACCTCAATACGCCAATCGTGGGTGCGCAGGTCTGCAATCCGGTGCTGGTCAGCGGCTATTCAAATACCTTTGAAGCAACCCTGGCGGTAACGCTCAACGGGCGTGATGGCACTCAACTTGCGCTCACGCCGACGATGGGTGGTAACCTGGGCATCTATGCCGATTTTTCGACCACGATCAGTCACACCGTCAGCGCACCGCAACCCCTCTTAGTCGGCGCATTCGAGGAGAGTGCCGCCGGCTTTGGCCCGGTTGACCAGACAAGGATCCCCGTCGAGTTGCATCCAACTGGATCGGACGTCTGTCCATAAACGGCTTTGACGCACGCCAAGGCAAGGCCCGGGACCCGAGCTTGTCGAGGGTCAGTCGAGCCGTGCCTTGGCGTGCGATAATCTTCTGTTTTGCATTCTTAAATCGTCGGCATGACATTGCCACCGGAGACCGGAATGTACGCCCCAGTGATAAAGCTGGCCAGATCCGATGCCAAAAAGGCGACGACGTTGGCAATCTCTTGATCCGTACCCCGACGCGCTAGGGGCACCGTGCGTTCATACCCTTCGCTGCGTTCGGTGCCGCGTTCGCGGTCTGTATCGCTGATCGTCCAGCCCGGCGCGACTTGGTTAACGGTGATCTGGTGTTCACCGATCTCTTTGGCCAGCACGCGTAGTACGCCATCCATCGCCCGTTTGGCCCCACCGTAGGCCGATTGATTTTTGAAGAGCTGCATCGAGCATTCGGTGTTGATGCCGATAAAGCGCCCGCGCTTACGCTCGATCATCGCTGGGACAAAGGCTTTGGCGAAAAAGACATTCTGCAACACACACGTGCGGAATTGATCTTCGTAATCTTCCTCGCCTTCTTCCAGCACGGTCTGCCAGGGGTGGATCTGCGAGACGGCGTTGGTGACAACGATGCTAGGATTACCCAACTTGGCTTGCACGGCATCGCGGATGGCAAACACCGCCTCGCGCTGGCCCACATCGCCGGTCACGGCCAGTGTGCGCCGCCCCATGGCTTCGATTTCCGCACAGAGGGCTTCGGCCTTGGCCACGTTTTGGTTGTAATGGACGACGACATCGGCCCCACAGGCGGCTAATGTGCGCGCCATCACGCGCCCCAGTTGCCCAGTTGCACCAGTAACCACGGCCAAGTGACCATCGAGGTTGATTTCAAGTTTCATATTTTTCCTTTCAACAGATAAAAACGTAACGCAAAGGCGCAAAGAGACAGAGACGCAAAGTTTTTCTTTGTACCTTGGCCCCTTTGCGTTACGCAGAGTTGGCTACTATCGTTTGCGGGCCAACGTCAACCCGTCGCCAATCGGCACCAGGCTGAGATCAACACGTTCGTCCGCATGTAGTTGTTTGTTCAGGGCGCGGATGGCATTGGTCGACGCATCTTGGTTGCTTTCATCCACCACCGAACCGCCCCACAGCACATTGTCGATACCGATCAAGCCGCCCGGGCGCAGCAATTGCAAACATTGTTCGTAATAAGTAGCGTAGTTTTCTTTGTCGGCGTCGATAAAGGCGAAGTCAAAGCTGTTTTGCTGGCCTTCCTCAATCAATCGATCAAGGGTGGCCGTGCCTGGTCCCAGGTGCAATTGAATCTTATGGTCCACGCCAGCGAGCTGCCAGTAACGGCGGGCTACAGCGGTATATTCCTCGCTGACATCGCAGACAATAATTTGACCGTCGTTGGGCAAGGCCAAAGCTACGCACAGAGAACTGTAACC